>JBPYDQ010000214.1:0-2793 GCA_051986135.1 Terriglobales bacterium
AGCCGTCTCCGGGGTAGCCGAAGCCGTAGTCAATTCCACCGTAGAAGCCGACCACCGGTCCCCAGTAACCGGCGTGCCAGGCATAGAAGCCGTCGCTCCAGCCCCAGTAGCCGGGGGTCCAAAGAAACCCTGGCTCAGGCGCGAGCACCCAGGTGCCCGGGACCCAGAAATAATCTTCGTCCTCGTAGTCGTAAGCCCAGTATCCGGGGACCCAAATGTAGTCAGGCCCGGGACAAATCGGCTGGACGTAGACCGGTAGTGGCGGGGGGCCGATCCGAACCGAGACGCCTACCGCTATTTGCGCTCGGGATTGAGCGGGAATCGTCAGGGAGCAACCTGTTGCCAGAGATACTATGCAAATAATGCGAGCGATACGCATGACCTACTTCCTTTCTGGCGTTCGCTGGGCGCAGTTTCATGGGAGGCCGCCGCTTGCCATGTGCGGTTCCTCATAATCATCAAACCCGCCTCAAGAGAGTAAGTCGCAGAGACCACAGGTAAGATATTTAGAAAGACCGACTTAGATGGCACGCTCCCAAGGCGATCTTGTCGCTTTTATCCGGAAAGTTCGTGGAACTCTGCAGGCGCGATTCTGGCGATGCTGCATACTGCACTCTCCGGCAAGATGGCCATGGCTCGGGGAGCCGGTGCGACGCGATTCATGCCTTCGACGAAGCTGTACGGATGCAGAACGCGCTGAATTTCAGCGAGCCTCCCGATTTGCAAACGATCGATGCTTTTTATTGGGGAGCGTCGTTGCTTAAGGCAGGGCGTGCCAAAGATGCCGGGGCAATGTCCTGTAAGCAGCTTCACAGATTAGCGGCGGAGTATAGCGTCCAGTGAGAACCGGATCGTGGGGCTGTGAGTGCTATCGGGATTTATCAATAATTAGGATGGCGGATGGCCTGAAGGCGCTGTAGGCACAGGTAACTGCGAGAGTTCTGAGCCGTCTAAGGATGCATGCTAAAAGTCATCGCCGTCCTTCTCCTTGCGGTCGTCACCTTGGCGCAAACGCCGGTAGAGCAAATGCCCGCCGAAGACGCGGTCCGCGTGCGTGAGTTCTACCGGCTGGCCGCGCAACTTCAGGACCAGATGTGGCCGAACTGGAGCCGGGTTGCGGCACCGCTGATGCTGGTGACGGAAAGGGCGGAGTTTTTGACACATCATCTCTCGCCGCCGAAGGAGTTTCAGCAGACCAATGATGACGCTTACGCGCGTCCGCGGCAATTCCCGCTCAACTTCGAGGCTACGTTTCCCGCATTCGGGCCTCCGGCGGTGATCGTGATCGGCGAGCCGAGGAACACCGCGAGCAAAACGAGCACTCCGTGGGTGATCACGGCGATGCATGAGCACTTCCACCAGCTCCAGTGGGCGCAGCCTGGATATTACGAGGAAGTTGAGAAGCTGGGGCTATCGCATGGCGACAACACCGGTATGTGGATGTTGAATTATCCGTTTCCGTATGAGAAGGCTGACGTAGCACAGGAGTTCTCAAAATTGCGCCAATTGCTGCTCGCGGCGTTGAATGAGAGCGATACGAACAAGTTCTCTAACCTGGCAAAGCAGTATGTTGCTGAGCGCAAGAATTTCTTCTCGCTGGTATCGCCGGATGATCGTAAGTATTTCGAGTTCCAGCTGTGGCAGGAGGGAATTGCGCGGTATACGCAGATCAAAGTTGCGGAAGCCGCGATCAAGTACCAGCCAAGCGCAGAGTTTGTGGCATTGCCGGACTACACGCCATTTTCCGAACTGGCTGGAAAGGCACGTGCAGACACACTGAGGGAATTGCAGGACGCGGACCTTGCGAAGTGGAAGCGCGTGGTGGTGTATTCGTTTGGTGGCGCACAGGGGTTGTTGCTCGATCGGTTGTACCCGAAATGGAAGGAGGAGTATTTCAAGCATCCGCTTTCGACGGACGCACTGTTTGATTCTGTCACGCGCTGAAGCGAGCCCCCCGAGCGGAGGAGAGACTACAGCTCAAAAAAATGACATTGCCAATGTCATTGACTTAGGCGTCAGAGCCTCATGTCTCTCGCTCGGACCGTGTCCTGCTTGGCAAATTTTTGACGCTATCAGGCGATAACGCTCAAAATTACCTCGCCTCATTCTTGTCGGTTGACGGGCCACTAGGAGACTGACCCGACTACGAGAAGACGATCAGTCTCTCACTAATAAGCCATTTTTGAATGTTTTCAACGACTTATCTGCGGGTTCCTGCTGGAAAATGATGGCTTTTACTGGTCCATAAGGACAAATATTTAGGATAAATTCGGTCTCATTTGGCGGTGGTTTATGCGGAGTGGTTGAGCGCTCTTCTGATCTTCTCGGTCCACTGTCCCGCACTGTGCTCGAAAATGCTTCCGCAGCGTTTGCACACGGCAGCGACGGGATTTCCAACTTGGTATAGGAACTGATTCCAGTCGGTATTGCCGCACGAGCAGGCCAGCTTGTTTGCAGCCAACTCTTCTATGCGTGCGTGAAGGTCTTGCGCAGGTTCAGGCATGATATTGGAATGCTATCACCCTCGATGGCTCCCACGCTTGAACATGCCCAAAAAGTGACGGCGCTGCTCCTGTTCCCGATTCTCTCCCTGGTTCCGCGCCCGGTCCCATCGCGGCCTTCGTTCTGTGGATGATGTCCTATTTGTTGTTCCTCACCATGATTCTTGGCGATCTGCCAACGTTTCTGAAAATGAGCGGAGAGATTCCAGGCGACTCCGTCAATGTTCGGTCCAAGGTGACTTGCTCGTTACTGTAATGCGCTCGCCAGAACTCCAGAACCGTGAAGTTGACA
>JBPYDQ010000215.1:0-2895 GCA_051986135.1 Terriglobales bacterium
CAGTGCGGCGCATCATCAGCGCCGTGTGGCCATAATTGATGGGCGAGCCGAGTGCATCCAACAGTTTGTCATCGATCATCTGAAAACGTAGTTTTCTGAACTCTGCCGGAGAGAAGTCATTATCATCTGCGCCAGCCGGCGCACATCTCCCCATCAATCATCCTCAAAAGTTGCGCGGTGATGTAAGTTGTTTTGAAGGTGGAAAACGACTCTGGGATCTCACCGTTAGAGCGGTGGGATCCCAGCTTGGCAACCTCGTAGGAGGCAGCCCATCAGATGCGGAACCTGATGCTCCTACCCTGCCATGAACCGTCGTCCTTGTCCAGCCCCACCTGGCAGCGGGGATGGCGGAACAGGACGAGGTTGTTTTTCGGCAGCGCCGATGCCGCGCATGCAACGCGGTTTTCGTCATCTGTCGCCCCTGTGATCGTGGTCAGCGATATTGCAGTGCGGAATGTCGCATCCCAGCTCGTCGCGAACAACGGCGACGTGCCAACCGTCGCCATCAACACAGCCCTGAGGGCCGGCTTGATCATCGCGACCGTCAGCGGCAATACCGGCAACGCTGTGCGCAGCGGCGCGTGACGGATACATCTTCCCAGGTGCTCACGTTGCCGGGCAGTATCGCCACGTGCCCTCCCGAGGCCGAAAAAATCGCCATCCGACTCGTTCTCAGTGCACCCCTTGGTTGTCGGCTACCCGTCAGCTGCCCAGGGCGAGCCGGAGAGCATGCGCATCGTCCGCTCGCTTGGCTTCGCTGTGTGATCTGTGGTCGGTGGGGTCGTTTCATCGATCCATTTCCCCCGTCTTGGGGTCGTAGGAGGAATTGACATTTCATGATTAGCGCAGAAACTCGCGCCCAGATTCGACAGTGGTTCTTTGCCGAGCATTGGAAGATCGGCACTATCGCCCAAGCCCTCCGTATTCACCCCGATACAGTCCGTCATGCCATTGCATCCGACCTCTTTCACCGGGCCCAAACTCTGCGGGCCTGTGTCACCGATGCTTACTTGCCCTTTATCCGGCAAACCTTGGATCAGCATCCGCGCCTGCGAGCCACGCGCATTTACCAGATGATCCGGGACCGCGGCTACCAGGGCAGTGTCATCCAGTTACGTCGTGTGGTGGCCACGTTGCGCCCCCTGCACAGGGAACCCTTTCTGCGATTGCATAAATTCCCGGCCGAAGAAGCGCAAGTGGACTGGGCTCATTTCGGTGAACTTCGCGTGGGCCGTGCCTGCCGGCGCCTTTCCTGTTTCGTCATCACCTTGTCTTACTCCCGGGCTATGTACTTGGAATTTTTCTGGGATCAAACTCTGGAGAACTTCTTACGCGGCCACGTCCACGCCTTTGCCGCCTGGTCGGGTACACCGCGGGTGATTTTGCACGACAATCTGCGCAGTGCCGTATTGGAACGTCGGGGTGACCAGGTTCATTTTCATCCCCGACTGCTGGAAATGTGTGCTCACTATCACTGTGTGCCTCGTCCTTGCCAACCCCGGGCGGCCAATCAGAAGGGACGCGTAGAACGTGCGATTCGCTACGTGCGCGAATCGTATTGGGCCGGCCGCGATTTCACCACCTTGTCGGAATGCAATCGTCAGGCGCTGCTTTGGCGTGATCAAGTTGCCCATCAGCGCCCCTGGCCCGGTGATACCACGCGTACGGTCGCCGATGCCTTGCGCGAAGAACAATCCCGGCTGTTAGCGCTCCCTGCACATCCCTTCGACCCCGATCTGACAGTTCCCATTCGCCCGCCGAAAACCATTTACGTTCGCTTTGACCGCAACGATTACTCCATCCCACCCGAGGCCCGCGGCCGCCCGCTCACTCTGGTGGCCTCCGATTCTGTGGTTCGTATCCTGGACGGAACTCAGGAGATCGCCTGTCATGCTCGCAGCTATGACCAACAGCAGGAGGTGTTGCATCCTCCGCATCAACAAGCCCTGCTCCAACTCAAGCGCAAGACATTCGATTCCACGCCCTGTGGGCGGCTGGCTCAAGCCGCACCGGAAAGTGAAACCTTGTTGGACCTGGCTTTTGCCCAAGGAGAATCCGCTGGCTCGCAGACGGCTCAGTTGCTCAAACTGCTAGACCTCTATGGCGCGGCAGCCCTGCGCAGTGCCATCCGTGAGGCCCTGGAACGGGATACCCCACGCGCCTCCTCGGTTGCCTTTCTGCTGAGGCAACGACAGCAGAAAACCTCTTCTCAGCTTCCGGCCGTCGACCTCAGTCGCCACCCGCAAGCGCAATTCATTGACGTCCAACCCCATGACCTGGAGACTTATGATGACCTCACGCGACACCACGAAGACTCCGACGAATAATCTCCCCCACCTGCTCCAGCAGATTGGTTTGCGGGCATTGCCCGCCAATCTGGATGACTTCTTAGCGCGAGCCATTGGCGGTCGCTGGTCACCCCTGTGAGTAGTCAGAACCTAATCTAGACCATACCAGCGTTATTGACGTGCGATGCTGAAGGTAGGTCTATGCGAGGAGGACGCTAAACTAGAGGAGAAGACTCGAAAAGGAATTTTAAGCACGCTAAGCGGCGGCGAAGTCGGGTCCCTGGGTGCGAGGCGGACTAAATTGATCACTCGATGACCGGCTTTCCGTCGAGGCGCGGAGATCCCGTTCTCGGCGAGCAACTAGGGAGGGGTTTTTTAGCGGCACTCGTCCAAAGCTCAAGAGGAAGCTTGTGACGAGAAGATTTGAGCGGTCGGCCTCAAGCGCACAACTGTGGCGGGAAAAGCGATTCAGTACCTACGCGGCCTTTCGCCACGCATAGCGATGGTGCAGCCCACCCAGCCGCGGAATCGAAATCACCTTTGCGTTGCTTTCCGGCCGTTGCTCTACCGCGCGCCGGTTCGGCGCGTCCTTTTCCAGTGAGTCGTG
>JBPYDQ010000216.1:0-7830 GCA_051986135.1 Terriglobales bacterium
ATCGGATCCTGCCCGCGCCAGTACCGCATCATCATGGTTCGATTTACGATCGCTGCCAGGGGTGCGTTCTCATCATCGGTTCGCGCAAATTCGCGACCGGAGAGAAGAGGAATTCCCAAAGTCGCGAGATATCCCGGACCGACTTGGTTGTACTCAACTTCAGGTTGTTCGTCAGGTGAAGGTTGAAAGCCGTCCACGGCAATCGGCGAAGATGGGTAGCTGGCGTATCCGAGTGGTGTCACGGCTGCGAAAGCGGCGGACTCAACGCCGGGCAATCCACTAAGGCGGTCGATGAGTTCCTTCTGAAATGCTTTGGCTCGCGGCGCGTCGTAGCCGGCCGCCACCAGCGACACCCCCGTGACGGCTACGCTCGTCATTGAAAAGCCTGGGCTGGTAGTTCGAATTTTCTGCAGGCTTTCGAGCAACAGAGCCGCCCCGACCAGCAAAATGAAACTCAAACACACCTGGAAAATGACCAATCCCGATCGAATCCAGCCTCTTGACCGCACCCCAACCACACCTCCAGACTCGGCTTTCAGTGGGCCGGCTAGGTCCAGGTGGCGCGTCTCGAATGCCGGAACTAGGCCAATGATGAGGGTAACCACCAAGGAAACGCCGGCGCTCAGCGCAATCACATGTCCGTCGATTGTTCCCGGCAAGTACATTGCTCTCCCCTCGGGCAGCAACATCACCAGCAGGTGCCGGCACCAATACGCCACGAAAAATCCTCCGGCTGTTCCTAGCGCCGAGAGGATGAGGCCTTCGGTGAGGAGCTGCTTCAACAGACGGCTGCGGCTGGCTCCAATGGCGAGACGCACGCTCATTTCACGGCGTCGAACAAACGACCGGACGAGCAACAGATTGCCGACGTTGGCGCAGGCGATGAGCAGGACAAAAGCAACGACGACTACCATGACTTCGAGCGTCGGCCCCATAGTGCGGGCATGATTAAAGGGCGTCTGCCACAACGGCCATATCCCGATGCCGCGCCCACGGTTGGTGGCCGAGTAACTCGTCTGCAGTCGTGCAGCGATAGCGGAGATTTGCTGTTGTGCTTGTGCCCGGCTGACGCCGGGTTTCAGGCGCACATAGGATTCGATCCACCGCGCACCGCGGTCCTCAAGCTTGTAACCTCCACCATGGAACGTTTCTTCCATCGATGCCGGAACCCAGAACTGGATCGCCCGGCCTACGAAGGTCCCATAGAATCCCTCCGGCGCCACGCCGATGATCGTGTGCTGGACGTTGTTTAAACGTTGTGTCTTCCCGATGATTTGCGAGTCGCCTCGGAAGCGATTGCGCCACATCTGATAGCTGATAACTACAACGGGATGGGAATCGTTACCTACGTCCTCGCCTGGCTCGAAACCGCGCCCGAAAATCGGGCGAACCCCGATGGCGTCGAAATAGTTGGCTGACACAATGCTCCCGGTCGTGACCTCCGCGTGGTCTCCAATATTCAGCGTGCTGCCGGTAATGGTAGTGACGAAAGCGCCCGCGCAGAGCGTGCAGTCTCGGCGTAGGTCGAGGAAGTCCGGCCAGGAAAGCCCGTCAATCCTCTTGCCCTGCACCGTTCCGGCAACTGCGAACAGCCGCTCCTGATGCGCCACCAATGGATAAGGCCGGAACAAAATTCCCTCCAGCCAACTGAACACTGCCGCGTTCGCACCAATGCCCAGAGTCAAGCACAAAATTGCCAGGGCGGAAAAGCCTGGGCTGCGGCGTAGTTGGCGGAAGCCGTAACGCAAGTCCTGAACAAAATCTCGCATGGCGCTTTTTCCGTGAGCGTCCCGGCATTGCTGTTCGATCTGCGCAAGCCCTCCGATCGCAAGCAACGCGGCGCGGCGTGCGTCTTCCGGGGACATGCCTTTCGCAATGTTTTCCCTGATCTGCTGCTCCAGATGTCCGCGAAGCTCTTCTTTCATCTCTTGATCGACTTGATCGGAACGGAAGAAGGAGCGCAGACGCAAGGGAAGCGAGTAGAGCCACTCTTCGAGATGCATGTTCAGGCCTCTTTCAGCAGCACGATGCCGGTGATGGCAGCCGAGACACGGTTCCAGTTGGCAGTCTCTTTCTCGAGATGCTTCCGGCCCAACGGCGTTAGAGAATAGAGCTTGGCGCGCCGATTGTTTTCACTCGATCTCCACTGGGCCCGAACCCACCCGCGGTGTTCGAGCTTGTGCAGTGCCGGATAGAGGGAACCGTCGCTGACGCCGAGCACATCGCTGGAAATCTGCTTTAGACGCTGGCTGACGGCCCATCCATTCAGAGGCTGCAGGGCTAGTATCTTGAGAATCAGCATGTCCAGCGTTCCCTGGACCAAGTCAGCAGGCTTGCTCACGAAAGTCTCCTCTCGGTTACCGAGTTAGACTACCGCGGCTCCCCTCGGTTAGCAAGGGAACACCCAAGAACTCAGGCTTATTTCTGGATGGTCGGTTAAGTGGGCAATCCTTCCCTTGGCAGGTTACTGAGAGTTGCCCCGCTAATCAGTTGCTGATTCGGGACATAGTGGGTGGCGAAGACATTCTAGACCAATCCCACCTGGTATCAATGTGGCTTGAATGTTTTCCCGGTCTCAAGCAGTGTCGTCAGGCGCGAAAGAATACGTGGCCATCCTTCGGAGCAGGCAACATAAGTGGGGTCATCCTCCGCCCACTCGTCGTGCGTCACCGTTACTTTGGTGGCTTCGGTCTCCATGACAAGTTCGATGGTTGCGCGTGATGCCTTTTCATTTTGACCCATGGCGAATGTGTACTGAAAGACTTTCGCCGGCTCAAACCGCAGGACCCTGCCGCGGACGTAATTCACCGGCTTGCCATCGGGCCCCGGGCCCACCCATGCGAGCATGCCGCCGGGGTTAAAGTCGGTTTTGCCGGAATTGCCTAGCTTAGAGGAAACCGGCCTGACAGGAGCGGCTTCGATGAACACTTTGATGATCTAGTAGCGGAACGGGTGAAAGTCTGCTCTAGGTCCTGGGCAGCGGCAGATGGATGCAAGACGTATCCAAAGCGCGGCATGTATTTGAACGCAAAAATAATCCCCTCGGGACAATCCAGTTCGATCGTCCCATCTTGGACCTACTAGGGTGTCGGGTAAGCAGCCGCCCGAGACCACCGAAACCTTGCGGCATGAGCCGATCAAAGTTTCGTCGATCTGGACAACTGAACCCATTTGGGACCTAGAAAAGAAACAATCTGCTGGACCTACTTTGGACCAAGTCTGGTTCACGCAATTAAGAGTATCGGATACGCATAATTTCGCAGCCAGACGGGCGATTTGCGCAAAATCAGATTTCTCGGTCGTTGAGGACACCATCAACAATTGAAAGGGATCAGTCGACTCAGCAACCTGTTCGGATACAACCAGCAAACGAAAAAATCCCAGAACATTTGGCCATTCGATTCCGTATTCAGTTTCATTGTATGAACGCTCAAGTGACTCGCATGCGTCTATCAGGCATTCGTTCGACCATTCTTGCCATAGCGTTACTGCCCTGTACCTCACTGGCGCAGTCTGTTGCGGGCCCGGTCAGGATTTTACTCTGGCCTGCTCAGCCCCTGATTGAGCACGGCCGTGGGCAGCAACTGCTGAACTTCGACCTGATATTGGAGAATTCCGACAACAAACCTGTGCACCTCAACCGCATTCAGCTTTCAATCTATGATCGGCGAGGCGCCCTGGTATTGCAGCGGGAGCTCGATGAAAACGGACATCCATCGGGTATGACGACGATCCAAGATCGTGATGTACCTGCCTCGGGCCGCCTCGCGGTTTACAATCCTTTCTATTCGTTCGACCACGACATTTCGCTCGCCAGAATGGTATATCGACTTTTTTTCAACGATCCCGGTTATCGGACGGCCACGCCGCTGGACTTCCAGAGCTCAGCTGAGATAGAGATCCATCCAGTCGATTATCCCGACAAAACTCAACTCGCGCTTCCCATTCACCAGAGATTTCTTGTGTTCGATGGTCACGATTTCTATTCCCATCACCGCCGGCAGAGCCCGACTGACCCGGATTTCGCGCGTCTGAAAACCACCGGGAATTCGACGCGCTATGCCTACGATTTCTGTCCTGTAAATGCGAAAGGCGAAACGTATAAAGATTCTCCTTACAAGAAAGAGAACTGGTATGGATACGGAACGGCAATTTATGCGACCGCCGAGGGGGCGATCACATCCGCGGTAAACGATGTGCCGGAAAACGATTACAAAGGCAAGGAGGTGGTGTATGCGGACATACCGAAGGGAGAGCTTTACAAAGGTCTAGGCGGTAACTACGTGGTAATCGATCACGGCAACGGAGAATTCAGCTTCTATGCTCATATGCAGCCCGGCAGCGTTCTGGTGAAAGCCGGAGACCATGTCAAACAGGGCCAGCAGATCGGGAAGCTGGGATTCGCAGGGGATGCCTTCATTCCCCACCTTCACTATCAATTGATGAACACCGCTGACGTTTTGAGGACCGAGGGACTCCCCTCGTACTTCAACAGCTTTCGCCGGGTTGTAGGGTCGGCCTCAGAGGCAGTGCAGCGTGGTCAAATCGATACAGGAGATGTCATCGAACCGATCCCTTAGGCGAAGAGTGTAGCGACCTGGTCAGAGGTGTGAATCGGTTTAACTACCTTTAATCTGCTGAAAACAAGCATGTTGTTGACATGCATCAGGACCAAAGGAAGAGCCTTGCGAAAGCCAAGGAAATCGCCGAGAACTGGAAGCTCGAGCTCCGCGGAAAACGTAAGGGAGAAATCAAGAGCGAAAAGAACTTTGCCGCAGCCCACATGGCCTTGATTGTCGTCCGCGCTCTTGCCCCGTACCCGAGTATAGGGTGGATAATTTCCGAATGCAGATTGGAGAGCTAGCTCGTGCGGCAGGAGTGAACATCCAGACGATTCGGTTTTATGAAAGGGAGAATTTGCTGCCACCGCCGCCGCGGACCGCCTCCGGATATCGAGACTACGGCCAACGGGATCTGGATCGGGTACTGTTCATCCGCCGCAACCACGAAATCGGCTTCACCCTGACCGAAGTCAGGCAACTTCTTGATCTTCATAGCGCGCTCGAGAGCATGCCGCGACCACTGCGTCGCAAGCCGACCCAAGTGAAGGAGATCATTACACTCGGTCGCGAACGGCTAAGCCAGGTCAATGAGAAAATCTGCGCGCTTCAGGCGATGAAACGGCAACTTGAATTTCTAGTACGCCATCTCGAAGAGTCCGTCCCCATAACGTGTCCAGTAGCAGCGCGGGATGCTAAGGTCGCCTCGCAAAATTCCTCCCGCCCGAACAGGGAGCACGCTGCAGATTGCCCAGCGCACCCGGCAAGTCCTCGCCACCGATAGATCCAATCAACTTTCTGCTTGACCTTACACCTAGGTACAGGCCTCAACATTTAGACCGTGGCTGGCACGTTCCCTCATTTGATCGCGGAGCAGTGGGGGTGATCTAGCCGTGATGCGACGGAAGCTCTTCATCATTTTGCTATCGATGGACGTGGTGGCACTTGCGGTTTGTGCGCTGGCGCTTACTGTCGTCGACATCAGCAACGAGGCCATCACGCGCGGAAACTTGGCTCGCCTGGTCTGTGTTTCGGATGAAGGTTCACGCACAAAGGCCACGGCAGCCCGTCCACTTACCACCGGGGATGATCTCGATCGTGCAAGCACCATGTACCAACAGATGTGCGCGTTTTGCCATGGAGCGAGGAAAGTCAGGATGGTGCCGTTTGCCAGGGCACTCTCACCACGGCCACCCCAGTTCGTGATTGAACCATCCGGGCGCTTGACATGGATGGACGCTTACGTCATCCAGCACGGCATTCGCTGGACCGGCATGCCCTCGTTCAGAGCTTGCCGGAATCGGAAGTCTGGCACCTGGCATTGCACGTGGAAGGGCGGAATCAACCGAAGGAGTGAAACGTCGATCGACCAAAGGAGCAGAAATGAAACTTAAACAGCTGATTGCGTTCTTGTGTGTAACGACTGTGGCAGCGTTCGCAGCACAACCTGCTGACTTCTCTGGATCGTGGCAACTCAATGCGGAAAAAAGCAAGAACATCGGCATGATGTCACAGATGAAAATGATTGTGGCGATCGAGCAGTCCGAGACCGCGCTCGACATGACCACCCACACCACGTTCCAGGGCAAAGATGACGATGGCAGAACTCATTACGACCTCACCGGGAAACCTGCGAGCAACGAATCGCCAATGGGAGGGCCGGCTGAAACTGTCACGCAATGGCAAGCCGGTAAGCTTGTGACCACTTGGATCAGCGAAAGCGCTGTCGCGGGAGGATCGAAGGTCGTACGCACTGAGACTCGGTCTTTGTCTCCTGACGGCAAGACGATGACCGTTGAGTCTGTGCGCGGCGCGAATTCGGCGCTGGTGATGATATTCGACAAGAAGTGAGAAGCAACATGGCTCGATCAGGAATCGCACACTGCTGGTCCTCATGCTGAGCGGGGGAGCGGCAACCGGGTTTTACTTTCTGCGCGGGGGCGCAGCTCCGCGGACGAACGCGGAGCCGCGAAGGGTTCGCCCGGAGCAGCACATGATCGTCAACACCGTAAATGCGACCGGGACAGTGCGACTGCGTGTTGGCTCCGAAGTCCGGGTCGGCTCGCAGCTGTCGGGGATCGTTAAGAAGCTTAATGTGACTATCGGGTCGCACGTTAACGCTGGAGAGCTCATTGCGAAGATCGACGACGCGCCCATTCAGGCGCGCCTGGCCCAAGCCGAAGCACAGGCGCGACTCGACCATGCCACCACGGAGCGTGCCGCAGTGGATGCGGAACGGGCGCAACGACTTGGCTCGCAGGGCCTGATCCCAATGCAGCAGCAGCAGGACCTTGAGCTGGCGCTCGAAGAGGCGAAGGCCAAATATGAAAAGTCGCTGCGCGACCGCGACCTGGTGAAAGTGGATCTCCGATATGTTGAGATTCGAGCACCAATCAGCGGCACGGTGGCATCGGTTTCTACGCAAGAAGGGGAAACCGTAGCGGCCTCGTTCACCGCTCCGACCTTCGTGACGATCATCGGGGACAATTCGCTGCAATTGGTTGCCATGGTGGATGAGACTGATATTGCTCAGGTTAGGCGCAGCAATCCAGTTCGGTTCACCGTGGATTCTTATCCGTCGCGAGATTTTCCGGGGATTGTCGAAAGCATCGCTCCCAAAGCGGCCATCGTCTCTGGCGTCGTGAACTACGAGGTTACGATCGACATCAAGAAGCATGCGCACCTGCTCAAGCCCGACATGACCGCGAACGTGTCAATTGAAACGGCACAGCATGAAGCGCTGTTGCTGCCCTCGAAAGCCGTGCAGCACGACGGCGAGCAGACATTCGTCTACATCTCTGCCCCAAATGGGCCGCAGCGGAAGCCGGTGGTGATCGGAGCCAAAAACGGCCAAAGCGTCGAAATCAAGAAGGGGATCTGGGTGGGCAATGAAATCCTGCTGATGCCCCCGGAAACGAAAAATCAGACAGAGAGCCCAGGCCAATGAGTGGATCATGATTAAAGTTGAGAACATTACAAAGACCTATGCCCGCGGCGAAGGGCGCACCGTGAAGTTTTGAAGTCAGTAACGTTTGATATTTCTCCGGGAGAATTCGTGGCTGCGCGCGGGGCGTCCGGTTCGGGAAAATCCACATTGTTGAATATCCTGGGCTGCCTTGATCGTCCAAGTTCGGGAAGTTACCGGCTCGATGGCGAGGATGTGGCGCGCTGCTCTGACAAGCAACTGTCGCGCATTCGCAACGCGAAAATCGGCTTTATCTTCCAGGCCTTCAATTTACTGCCTCGAACCACGGCCCTCGAGAATGTTGAG
>JBPYDQ010000217.1:0-7377 GCA_051986135.1 Terriglobales bacterium
GTTTGTTCCCAGCAGGCTGCCATTGGAGAGGTATTGGGGCGCGATCAGTACGCATATGGCGCTGAGGAGAATGGCATAGCGACGGCCGCCGAGTTCGCGTGTGATCGCTGCGCTCTGGACGATCAATAGAGAAGAAGCGAGCGCTGGAATAAAGCGAATGCTGCGCAGGGAGTCGCCCAGCAGGGTGCGGCAGATATGGATCAGAAAGGGGATGAGTGGGGGTTGGTCGACGTATCCCCAGGCGAGGTGGTCGCCGCAGGACATGTAATCGAACTCGTCGCGGAAGTAACCGTAACGATTGTTGAAGAAAATGTGGAACCCGAGAGTCGCCAAGGCAATAGCCCAAACCACCGCCGTGCCGTTGGCGAGAAAGGATGGTTGAATGCGTTTTGGAGCATAAATTGTTGGAGTGGTGCTGACCATAAGGTATGTAAGGATAGCGCACCGAGTGGGCAACCTCGCTATCGTTTCCGAGTACCATGCGGCCTATGATTCTGTCTCGATTGTCTCAGAAACGGCACGAGCGTCTCGAAACTACAAAGTCCCGAGATGTACTTCTTCTATCGCTCGGTGAAGGAAGCGAATTCTTTCCCGAGTATTGATGACCTTGGCAGCGCTAGAATTCCCCCGCCGCCGCTGAACAATTCAGCGAGTCTGAGCCTGCTGTAAAACTGGACAGTGGGAACCTGAAGAAAGCGAAGGGCGAGATTCGGCACGACCGGAGGAAAAGACTGGAAACTTCGCCGAGGTACTTTGCCAAGCGGCCGGTTTCGTTTCATACTAATGTGCCTTCTTTAGGAGTCACTCATGTCGGAGTTGGCAGTGTTGGGTGGTAAAAAAGCCAAGACCAAACCATTTCCCTTGTGGCCGCAATTCGGAGACGCGGAACGCGAGGCCCTGAATCAAGTTCTTGAGAGTCGTGTCTGGTGGCGCACTCCCGGGACCAGAACTCTCGAATTTGAGCAGGCATTCGCGCGGTTTCATGGCGCCCGCCACGGCCTTGCTGTCACCAGCGGTACAGCCGCGCTCGAAGTGACTATGGCCGCCTTGGGGATTGGCGCCGGGGATGAAGTCATCGTCCCCGACTTTACTTTTGTGGCTACGGCCAGCGCTGTTCTCTTCGCGAATGCCCTGCCTGTGCTGGTCGACGTCCAACCGGATACCTATGGTATCGATCCCGAGCTCACTGAGGCTGCGGTTACTCCACGCACCCGGGCCATCATTGCCGTACATATGGGTGGACATCCCGCCGATCTGGATGCGCTTACCGATCTTGCCCGCCGTAAGAACATTGCCCTAATCGAGGATTCTTCTCACGCTCATGCCAGTGAATGGCGGGGGCAGAGGATCGGCAACTACGGTGTCGCCGGTACCTTCAGCTTCCAAGCGAGTAAGCTTATGACCGCCGGAGAAGGCGGCATGATCATTTCCAGCGACGATACATTCGAGCGCAATGCCCGTTCCGTCCACGACTGCGGACGCATGCCGGGCGAGTGGTTCTACAGCCACTTCATTTATGGATCTAACTACCGCCTGAGCGAATGGCAAGGCGCGGTTCTGATGGCGCAACTCGGCCGACTCGACGAGCAGACCCAGCGCCGGCATCAGAACGCTCGCCTGCTTGATCGCGAACTGAGCAAAATTCCCGGAATTACGCCGCAGAAACTCGATGAGCGCTGCACCCGCAACGGGCAGTACGCGTACATTTTTCACGTAAATAAAAGGGAGTTTCGAAATATATCGACGGAACGCTTCATCGAAGCCATAAATGCCGAAGGCATACCGAACCAGGCCAGCTATCCGCCCTTGCATGAATTATCCGTGTTTCGCAATGACGAATATCGCAAGTGCCTGAGCGGCGCACAGGCGAAGGAAGATCATGCCTTCCTTAAGCATTCGTTCCCCAACACACAGCGAGCCGCCTGGGAGACAGTATGGATTCCTCAGCCAGCGCTGCTCGGTGACGACGAGGACATGCATGAAATTGTCGCCGCCATCCGCAAGATCCAAGATCACGCGAAGGATCTGGCGATCGAGGAGTCTCACGCTGCGCCGGTGCATGCAGCCCGGTAGCTTTCCCGCGACATGATCGAGAAAATCAGCTGGCAAGGCTGGAACAACGTGTACAGGATCTGGAACGAGACCGTCCAGATTCTCGTCTTGGCCGATGTTGGTCCGCGAATCATTTGGTACGGATTTCGCGATGGCGAAAACATCCTGCACCAGGTCGCGTCCCATGCCGGTTTAAGTGGCGGCAGCGAGTTCCGGCTGTACGGCGGACATCGGCTGTGGGTATCGCCCGAGGTGGAACGGACGTACTTTCCTGATAATGGGCCGGTATCGGTTCAGCACAATGGCTGTCGGGTACGTTTTACCGCTCCGGTGGAGGACACAGCGCCAGGCACAAATCTTCAAAAAGAATTAGAAATCGAATTGGGCGAGCGGGATTCGTGCGTTCGCCTCCTGCATCGGGTCACCAACCATGACCGTGAACCAACAGAGCTGGCGCCATGGTCGCCAACCATGATGAAAGGCGGGGGGCGCGCCATTCTTCCTCTACCGCCACGAGTCGCCATGGATAAGGACCACTACCTTCCCGTAGGGCTATTGTCTTTGTGGTCGTATACCGACTTTTGCGATGGGCGATGGCGATTGGGGACTGAATATATTCAACTCCTTCAGTCAGCAAACCCAAGTGGCCGCTTTGAAGAACAGATGGGCGGCGTCTTCACTCCGTCGGGCTGGGGCGCATATTTTGTGGGTGACACACTCTTTGTCAAACGTGCGCCAGTGATCGAGAACGCCACTTACCCGGATTTTGGCTGCAATTTGGAAGTCTTCACCAATCGCGATTTTCTGGAACTGGAGACTTTGGGAGCTCAGGTCTTCCTTAGGACCGGGGAGCAGGCCAGGCATTCGGAAACTTGGCAGCTCTTCGCGAACGTAGCCGAGGGCGAGGACGAAAACTGGATTCGATCGACTATCTTGCCATTGGTAAATCGGCAATAACTCCGAAACCGACGTCCATCGTTGCGCTCGAAATGGCAGGTGTCCTTCCGCTGAGTATTCCGGTTTGTGTTGCGCCGGGAAGGAATCATGCTACACACATCTGGTTGTTGCTATGCGCCTCGGCTCAGCCCCGACCTCCCGGCACTGAGCCGCAACACAGCATCGTAGCCATCACGGACGAGAACTACTTTGACTGGCCGGTCTTGCCGGAAGCCCCTAGGTTCTCTGCGAACCAGTCAGGTGGGGAATGGTCTTAAGCTGACTTGGGAGGTTCACGGTGGAGAGCCGACTGGCATTATTGTGGAGCGTCGGCTGAACAGCGGGACCGAAGGCGGGGGCAATTGGCGTCAGCTCGCGAAAATTACCTCCGAGTGCGGCTGAGTACACCGACACCCGAGTGATCGCAGGGAGCGTCGATTACCGGGTGCACGCCGTTAACGCGAATGGCTCATCCGCCTATTCGAATGTTGTCAGCACATTGACAAAGTAGAGGCGGCCTGCCCCAGGGCTGAGTCCTCATCGTCACCTCGAGCTCGATGATCTGGCATTGCGTCGGAAAAATAGGTACTATAGTCGCCGATAAAACGGCTTCATTCTGCGGTTGCGAAAGTGTACACGGGAAGAGTTTTCTTGTGCGCCTTCCCGGGTTGAGTTACGCGTCTGCCGGAAGGAGGAGCCGATGCTAGTTGCAACAAGGATTTATGCGCTGTTGCTGTTGCTTGCGAACCCCACATTCCTGTGCGTCGCCCAGTCAACACAGCGAATGCGTCCGCTGCCATACAACCCCAAAACCGAAGCGAAGATGAAAGGCACCGTGGAAGAGTTGCAACTCCCGCTTAAAGGACGGGAGACGGAAGCAGCCCGGCTAAGACTCAATACCGGGACCGCGATTGTCGATGTGTACCTCTGCCCACAAGCGTTTCTCCATGACCTTGGCTTCAGCTTCAGCAAAGGCGATGAAATCTCGCTTACAGGCTCGAAAGTCAAGCAAGGGGAGGTCGATCTCATTCTGGCGCGCGAAATCGTCAAAGGAAACGACACGCTCGTGCTGCGCGATGAGAAAGGCAATCCAGTCTGGAGCGGACGACACTGAGCTTTGCCCGGCACAAACGAAAGCGAAGCGGATTGTAGGATAGGGACGACGCTATGCAACCAGTGAATGGACGGCGCGGAGAGAGCTTCGGGACAATTCACTAGCTTGGTTGCTTAGCCATCCCCCGGTAGACTACGCGAGTTCCGTGCCAGCCCGGCAGCTCTTCCGGGCTTGTCCTCGTCAGCGGCATCTCGGTTAGCCCCTGCGAAAGCAACGGTTTTCCCAACTATTCTGCCTGAACAAGCCCAGCCGCGTCTCGAGACCGGCTTACAGCTGGCGCAAGAAAGCAATCTTGCTTTTGCCGAACGCGAACTCCAGCTGGCAGCGCCCTACCGAAGGCACTTATTACCTCGAATGCCGCGAGGACGGCCGCCCTGCATGGCTGTCGATGGGGAATGGTGGGCAGGACGCAGCCACGCCACGGCATGAAAAGAGGTGGAACTCAACGCCCTGGATCATGGGTTGTGGTGGTGCCCGAGGGCAGCCAGAACGGGCACAAAACGATTACACTGGATTTCCAAGAGAGTAGCATCATGGGTGCTGTTGAGTACCACGGACCGGGTGGAAGTATTTGGTGCTGGCGACCAAAGGAAGCGTGCCTTTCCCCAGGTTTCGCTTTGGCAGTGCTCTTTTTTCTGTTTCTCTTCGGCTCGACCCTCTATGGCTGGGGGCAGCAGAAGGCAGCGGCACACTCTGACCGGGGTCTTCAGCTTGCGCAAGCTGGTGACTTTGGTGGCGCGGAATCCGAGTTACGCGCCGCGGTCGCGCTCGCTCCCGAAAACCCCGAGCTCCTAACTGATCTCGCAACCGTGTTGGCGATGGAGAGAAAGCTTGAGGAGTCAAACACTTATTTCCAGCGAGCCTTGAAGTTCGATCCAGGAAATCTAATTGCTCGTCGCTATTTGGCCGCGAATCTCTGGCAATTGCACCGCTATCGAGATGCCAAGCGGAATCTGGAGCTCATCCTGAAGGAGAACAACAACGACGCTCCCAGCCGGCTACTAATGGGGATGGTTGCGGAAAATATAAAGGATTATCGCACCGCAACCCAAATGCTCGCCTCCGTCCCACAAGAGGTTCGCAAGCAACCAGAATCCATCGCGGCGCTGGCAATGTCGTACTACCAGCTTGGTGAAAAAGCACAAGCCGAAAGCACGTTAGAGGAGTTGCAAAATCATCCTGCCGGAGAGCGGGCCACTCTCCTGGGTGCACAAATTGCGGATGAAATGGCAGACTACGATACAGCTGAGCGACTACTCTCCTCGCTAGGGTCGAACTCCCGAGATCAGGCCGATTTAGGTTATCGCTTAGCACGAGTTCAATACCGCGCGGGCAGACTTGAGAGAAGCGAGCAAACCTTGCTCCGGCTGGTTGCGTCCGGAAACAAAACTGGCCAAATTTTCAATCTGCTAGGCTGGTGCTACGAGAAACGAAATCAACCCGAGCAAGCCCAGCAAGTGTTCGAGCAGGGGATCAGTATTCAGCCTAGCGACGAATCGAACTACCTGGATTTGCAGAAAATCCTGGTAGCTCGCGATCGTCTGGCCGCGGCACTGGAAGTGGCGAAACGGACGACCGACGCGCTTCCCACCTCCGCGCGCGCTTTTGCTATGAGAGGCTCGATCGAAATGCGGACGAGCCAGTTCAGCAATGCGGTCACTTCTTATCGTCACGCCGCAGAACTCGATCCTGCCTCGATCGACAGTGCATTGGGACTGGCCGATGCTGAATTTGCGGCAGACATGGTAAAAGAAGCACAAACCAGCTACGAAGCGGGGATCAAGCAGTTTCCTGAGGATGCCCGCTTCAGAATCCATTACGCCTCGGCACTCTTAAAACAGGCCGAAACGGGCGATCCGAGGGCGCAGCGGCGCGCACAAGAATTGCTAAAGTCCGCCGTGAAGTTAGACCCTTCCTCCGCTGATGCCTATCTTCAGCTTGGAGAAATCGCCCTCGGGAATGGCCAGAACGCCGAGGCCCTCGAGGACTACGGAAAAGCAGCAAAACTTAGCCCCGAGAACGCTACCGCTCACTTTGGGCTTTCCAAAGTTTACCGCCGCCTCGGTAAGTTGGAGGAAGCGTCACGGGAAACTAAGTTGTTTGAGAAGCTGCAACAGTCGGCATCCCAGTCCCCAACTTCTCTGCCCGCGGAGAACCAGCATAATTAGCCCTATGCTTCTGCGGATTCTGAAAATATGCTGGTTGGTTTCGTTATCAGCGTGCGGCCCAGTCAGCTTGCTCTACTATGCGAGGGCCGGACCATCCCCTCCGGAAATCTTCAGCGAGGTTACCGAGCCAGCAGGAATTCGCTGGCGTCAGTTTAGTGGAGAATCGCCCGATCGCTTTCTCATTGAAACCATGGGCGGAGGCCTCGCGTTCCTGGATTTCGATGGTGACGGGCTCCAGGACATCTTCTTCGTGAATGGAGGCGAAACACCGCACGGCAAAAGCCCTGTTCCGGTTCGCAACGCTCTCTATCGCAACCTTGGCAATGGGAGATTTGAAGACGTGTCAGTCAAAGCTGGGGTCGATCATCTCAGGTTTTATGGGATGGGAGTTGCAGTCGGTGATTTCGACAATGACGGTTTTCCGGACCTGTACGTGACCGGTTTCCCGGAGAGTGCTCTTTTTCACAACAACGGGAACGGGACGTTCACGGATGTGACCGGGAAAGCGGGTGTCAAGAACCCGGGCAGATGGGCCGCAAGCGCGGCGTGGTTCGACTACGATCGCGATGGCCGGCTTGACTTGCTGGTCACCAATTACGCCCAGCTTTCATTTGATAACCCCAAAAAATGTGAAATGAACGGCGTACGTTCGTATTGTGCTCAAGTCGCCTACCAGGGACTGCCGTTGACGCTTTATCACAACAACGGCGATGGCACGTTCACGGATGTAAGCGAGCGATCAGGGCTCGGCAAATTGGTAGGGCGGGCGCTCGGAGTGGTCACCATCGATATCAACGACGACGGCTGGCCTGATCTTTTTGTAGCGCGGGATGCTTCGCCTAACCTGCTCTTGCTCAACCAGAAAGACGGTACTTTTAAGGATGTGGCGATCGACGCCGAAGTGGCTTATGACTCCAACGGCCTTGCCAAGGCGGGTATGGGGGTGGATGCGGGAGATGTAAATGGAGACGGAATTCCTGACTTTGTCATCACGAATTTCAATGACCAATACCATTCGTTGTTTTTGGGTTCCTGGTCTTTTCCATATTTAGATCGAACGGTTGCCTCGCACCTGGCACAGTACTCGAAGTCGGATGTTGGTTGGGG
>JBPYDQ010000218.1:0-4663 GCA_051986135.1 Terriglobales bacterium
ACAGCGTTCAACTGTTTCAGCGTCTCGAGGGACGGCCGACGGGCCTCGTCAGTAGCTCCGTAAACGTTGAGGACCGGCACTCCGGTCACGGCGTCTTTGGAGTTGGCAATATCGGTCTGGTCCAGCGCTCCTGTGACACCATGTTCCGGACTGAAAATCGCAGTGACCGAAACACCGTCGACCTGGGCGAGGACGTCAATCGTGCGGCGGCCTTGAGCATCCAGGCCGGTCTGATTGGTAATGATTCCAATTCTCCGTTTGCCGCTCGCCGGATCGACGGGCACGGAATTGAGCACGTCGAAATTGTGCTGCTCGAGCACGTCGATGCCGTTGAGCACAACGCCATTGCGGGCTGCCAATCGGCGGCCACCGGCCATCGCTTCGTTATAACCGGTGATGCTCTCCCATCGCAGCTTGTCTTTTTGACCCATCGTGAGGGGCAGAGAGGCCGCCACGACGCTTGCCACTCTGCTACGCAGCGAGATGGCGTTGCCCTGACCTCGCGGATGCACCGCGTTCGTAAGCAGAATGATGTAAGTATCGGTTACAGGATCGATCCACAGGGACGTTCCCGTGAAGCCGGTGTGCCCAAACGAACCGACGGGGAGCAGGTCGCCGCGGTTGCTGGAGTAAGGCGTGTCAATATCCCAGCCGAATCCCCGAATGGCGGTAGCATTGGGCGGCTGTTGCGGCGAGGCCATCTTATCGATGATAAGGGGCGAAAGAATCTTCGTCCCCGAAAGCAATGCCTGCGCGAAGCGTGCGAGGTCATCGGCGGTGGAAAACACGCCGGCATGTCCGGCGACCCCGCCCATGCGGCGGGCTGTCGGATCGTGTACCTCGCCGCGCAGCATGTGGCCGAAATCGTCGTATTGCGTGGGCGCGATTTTCGAACGCCATGACGTTGGCGGCAGAAAGCGGGTGTGGGTCATTCCGAGTGGCGCAAATATGTGCGTTTGCGCATAGTGATTGAGGGTCTCTCTCGAGACGCGCTCGACCAGTGCGCCCAGAGTTATGAAATTAATGTCACTATAGACGAAGCGCGAGCCCGGAGGCGTCTGAGGCTTTTCAGCAAACGCCATGGCGTAGGCTGTCGCCTTCCCGCCCCACATGTTCGTCAGATCCAGGTCGGGAGCAAGGCCTGAGTAGTGTGTTAACAATTGGCGAACCGTAATATCTTCCTTCCCGTTCTGAGCAAATTCAGGAAGATACTTCTCAACCGAGTCGTTGGGCTTCACCTTTCCCTGCTCTACTAGCTGCATTACGGCGGGTGTCGTCGCGACGACCTTGGTCAATGAAGCCAGGTCAAAGATCGTGTCTACCGTCATTAGTTCGCGCCGCGGCTCCAGAGCGCGGTAGCCGTAAGCCTTGCGATAAACCACATGCCCGTTGTGGCCGACAAGCACCACTGCGCCAGGGATATCTCCTGCAGCGATCGCCTCCTTGATAACTGCGTCGATTACCGATAGCCGGCTACCCGCGGAACGCTTGGTAGCGGCTGGGCTCGGCTCGGCCGCTGAGACCGAACTGATCAGAATCACGATGCAAGCGACAGCAACAGACACCGCGCGAATTTCGACCTTCATAGGAGTTGTCTTGTGACTGTACACAACTAGTACAACAGTTCTCAACCAGCCAAGGTAATTCATTTCTGCTTGTGGCAAATGCCGAAGTCTGATCAACTCATCTAGGACCAACGTAACTGGCAACCAGCCAGAGTGGCTCCCATAATCAAACAGCAACTGGGATTCTTCATGTGGCCACGAATCGTCCCCGGTAGCTTTGCTGTTCTTCGTCGCGCTGAATGGGTCCGCTAAAGAAAAACTGATCACACCGACCTTCCGCGACGGGTCCCTATGTCTTATTAGGAAAAAGCGGATTACCCGGGACCCATAGAGGTTACCCGATCAAAGCAAAGTGAAGGCGACTTCTTCGTAATGGGATGGCGCCTAACACCCTGTACCTGGAGACTGGCGTTATGAGACGACATCGGAGTGACCTGCGTGGAGGCTGTGAGCAAAATGAAGAAGGGCGAGGGCTGGGTGATGAGCCATGTTGAGCATGGGGCAGAGCTAATTCAGGCCGTCAGCAGACGGCGCTCCCAATATCTTCGACCGACCAGGTTCTTGCCGACGTTGCGCGCAGCATCTCGAGCAGCGTGGATACCACATTCTCACCCTCAAGGGCCCTGATCCCATGCCCCTTCGCAACCTGAACTCTCTGGACTATCTGTGCCCCGGTTCGCGGCCCCTTGGGTGGCTGAAACCTTCTCTGAGCGTATCCGTAGTCAAGCGAAATCGAACAGCGCGAGAGACGGGGATTTGCACTCAGATCCTTGCATTCCATGAGCTTTCGACAACTGCCACGATGCTGCCGGACCTCGTCAAGGAGCTCAAAGCAGGAGGTACCGCTTCGTCAAGGTTCTCGAGTAGATGCAGCTAGTTGCCGGCACGATCGTGGCCGAGCGCGGCTCGGAAAGACTTGAGCCTATTTCCAACCCAACTGCTGCCCACTAGGACAGAACCTGCCACTGAGACGTAACTTTTTTCACTTAGGTGCAGTCTAATCGTTTGGCGTCAGTTGCTCGTCGAAAAGGAGTGATCATGTGTCGGTCTGCCTTTCTTATAGCTCCCGCGTTGGTTGCAATATTGGGTGGGGCTGTTGGTCTGTCGCGCGCTGCTAAGCGGGCAACCCCGATCCCAGTGCCGGCGGTTGACACTCCTCTTGCCGCGGTTCAATCCAAGCAGACGGCCGTCATTGCTGGTGGCTGTTTCTGGGGTATTCAAGCGGTCTTTCAACATGTAAAGGGCGTCATTAGCGCGACTTCGGGATATTCGGGAGGTTCGGCCCAGAACGCAAAATACGAACTGGTGAGCACAGGCGAAACCGGACACGCAGAGTCCGTTAAGATCAGCTACGATCCCTCCCAAATTACTTATGGACAAATCCTGCGGATATTCTTCTCCGTGGCCCACGATCCTACTGAGTGGAACCGGCAGGGGCCCGATACAGGCTCTCAGTATCGTTCTGTCGTTTTCTTTTCCAGCGAGGACCAGAAACGAATTGCTGAAGCTTACATAGCGCAGCTAGAACAAGCTAAGGTTTTTTCGGGGAAAATCGTGACGGAGGTGGTCCCGTTAATGGCCTTTTACCCGGCGGAGGCGTATCACCAGGATTATGCGGCACACCATCCAGGCAACCCATACATCATGTTTAACGATGCCCCGAAAGTGGCTCACCTCCGGCAGGAGTTTCCCGATCTCTATAGGGATAAATAATTGAGGGAAGAGAGGTTCTATGTTCGAGTCGTCGGACCTAGGGAACCAGGACAAGCCGATCAGCCCGCAAAGACGCACATTCCTCGTTATCTCGGCCTCGGGCCTGGCCGGTTTCCTACTGTGGTTGGCGCGAAAACCAGGGCTGGTTGCCGCTGCAGGCACGAAGGACTCATCCCTGCAAGTCACGGTTATTCAATTTTCTGATTCCGGTAAGAGGATCGG
The DNA here is from genome assembly GCA_051986135.1 of Terriglobales bacterium. Classification (GTDB taxonomy): domain Bacteria; phylum Acidobacteriota; class Terriglobia; order Terriglobales; family Acidobacteriaceae; genus Gp1-AA122. The sequence continues at coordinate 3,501 of JBPYDQ010000218.1, forward strand.
GAAGGTGCATGTTGCTAAGGTCGTAAAGACCGAAGCCGAGTGGCGTAAGCAGCTGTCGCCCAGTGCCTTCGATATCACGCGCCGTGCCGATACCGAACTTGCCTTCACGGGACAATATTGGAATGTGCATGACCGGGGTCTGTACCGGTGCGTGTGCTGCGATAATGCGCTGTTCAGTTCCGATACCAAATTTGATTCGGGGACAGGCTGGCCCAGTTTCTGGGCTCCTATCGCCGCCGAGAATGTCCGCACGACAAACGACATGACCTTGGGGATGGCCAGAACGGCAGTTTCCTGTACTCTGTGCGATGCTCACCTGGGACACGTCTTCAACGATGGACCGCCGCCAACTGGCTTGCGCTACTGCATGAACTCAGCTTCACTTAGATTCCTTCCTCGCAGGCTGGCTGTGGATTCGCACGCGTAATCACGGATCGTATCCGCGTGCTGGATATGCATGGGTAGCGCGAGGCAGGCTAAAGTCATTTCTCGGCTGACCTTCGAAATGGGGGTGCTTAATACCGCTAGCCATCCGATGTTTTCCGAGATACTGTTCCCCTCTGTGAAGGCTCCAGTCTTTTTGGCAAGAAACTCTTCGACCAGAGATCAAGTCAATAGGCTGGCGAGCAGGCCACGCTGAAATGCACTCTGATCCGGTCGGGATTCTCGGCAGAAGCGGCTAGAAACCAGGTTCGCATCGGTGAAGCTTTCACGGTCGGCTCTACCTACTATGAGTTCGATTCGCTGCCGAAATAACTCGCGAACACGCGCCGTCGGATTAGACGCATGCTCCTTAGTTGCAAATTAACGCAAGCGACTTGCGCATTGGAACGGGTCTAACATCGGCTTGCATCGGGAAATTGGAGCCGTCCAGGTTGGCACAGGCCAGAATACGAATCTCCTCCCGCCCGGCGAAGGCTGCAAGGGTTCCGCCCGTCCAGTCGTCCAGTAGTGACCCACGACTCCAACCTTGAACAACCCAGACGGTTATGCCAAGAAATTGCCGTGCCAATTCATTTCCGGAAGTTGGTCGAGGAACGAACCGCACATCCGCTCGCAAAACTTCGTCAACGAACTTACCCACAGCGATCGGCTCAGGTTCGCCGAGCCGCTCCGTGGGTCAGATTGGGGCGCGGGCCAGCACAGCTGCAGTCTTCTCGTCT
>JBPYDQ010000219.1:0-6544 GCA_051986135.1 Terriglobales bacterium
GGTAGCAGACGGCGAAACGATCATCGACCGGGTCTACCATATTGACCGCGGGTATGAACACATCGAAGAGAAATTGCGCGGCGTAGGCGCGCAGATCCGTCGCATCGGCGAGATGCTACCGAAGAAGGTGGTCGCGCCGTTGGTCAGGGCCTAGATTGGGCAGATCTCGCACTCCAACGACCTTGTGCGGGCGCAAAAAGATTTGGCGATCATCCTTTGTGTGCCTCGGGAGATAACAGTCTTCCCTTACCTATCGACTAGCGGGCTGTTGCCATCGCTGATACTTTCGTCCGACTAGGCGAATTTGCTCTTGACCGAAATACTTGCAGCCCCTCGATGGCCTATCGCCCTTTCATCTTCATTCCCGCAGCCAAAAGACGTTCGCCTGGGGCAACGGGCACGCCCGGTTAAAGGATATGTCTCGTCGAGCTCATCTGCCCTCAGCGACTAGCCGTCTCGGGCCGCGCAGCCTAGCCTTCGACACCTCAGCTATGAGAACGATCGAGGAAGGCAGGCAAGGGACGCGCACGTGGCTGCCCTCTTCCCCCACGGCCAGATCAGAGAATTCGGAATGTCAGGGAGACGTCAACGCTCGGTCAGGCCCTTACCAAATGAGGCCGCGATCGTGATCCCGGGCCAGTGACAGATTTTGGCTGACCGGAAGCGATGGAATTAATGTCTTCCACCGCCGTGGCCAGTCCGCCCGCCACGCCCGTTGTGCCCTCGCCCGCCACGTCCGCCACGACCGCCGCGCCCACGATCCCCGCCGCGATAGGGACGACCGCCGCCCCCACCTGGATGCGAGGTCTCGTCGCGATTGAAGTTCGGTTCCGAAGACTCCTCTTCCGAGAGTTCGGCGCCACCCTCCAGTGTCATCGCCGGAGCCGCTGGCGCTGCTTCGGCTGGCGACTCGCCGCCTCCCATTTTTGCGCGCTGCTCTTTCAGGATTGCCTTGCGCGACAATCGGATGCGGTTGCCTTCAATGGAAAGCACCTTAACCAGAACCTGATCGCCTTCCTTGAGTTCATCGCGAACATCCTTGATGCGATGCTCAGCGACCTCGCTGATGTGCAGCAGGCCGTCGGTCCCGGGAAGAATCTCGACAAATGCCCCAAAATCGGCCAGACGAGAAACTTTCCCCAGATAGGTCTTCCCTACTTCGGCGGTGGCCGTCAGGTCGCCGATGATCTGCAGCGCTTTGGCGGCAGACGCTTCATCGTTCGAGGCAACGTTAACCTTGCCCGAATCCTCGACATCAATCTTGACACCAGTCTGATCGATGATGCTGCGGATCATCTTGCCGCCAGGACCGATCAAGTCACGAATTTTGTCCTGCGGAATTTGCAGTGTATAGATTCGCGGCGCGTAGGCAGAGACCTTAGATCTGGCTTGGCCGATTACTTCATTCATCTTGTCAAGGATGAAGAGCCGCCCTTGATGTGCTTGCGCCAAAGCTTCCCGCATGATCTGTGGCGTAATGCCCATGACCTTGATATCCATTTGCAACGCGGTGATGCCGTCGCGCGTACCGGCAACCTTAAAATCCATATCCCCGTAGTGGTCTTCTGCACCAGCGATGTCAGTCAGAATGGCATATTTCTCGCCTTCCTTCACCAATCCCATAGCGACCCCCGCTACCGGAGCAGCGAGAGGAACGCCCGCATCCATCATGGACAGGGAGGCGCCGCAGACTGTGGCCATGGAAGACGAACCGTTCGACTCCAAAATGTCGGCAACGACGCGCATGGCATACGGCCACGACTCCTCGCTCGGAAGCACTGCCGAAATCGCCCGCTCCGCCAGGGCTCCATGCCCGATCTCCCTCCGTCCTGCGCCGCGCAAGAAGCCTACTTCGCCAACCGAAAACGGTGGGAAATTGTAGTGCAACATGAACCGCTTCTTGGCCTCGCCTTCAAATACTTCCAGGCGCTGCATGTCATCGCTGGTACCCAAGGTGGTAGTCACCAGGGCCTGCGTCTCACCGCGGGTAAAGACGGCTGATCCGTGGGTGCGCGGGAGGACGCCAATCTCGATCCAAATTGGGCGGATTTCGTCGAAGGCACGCGCATCGGGACGGCGGTGCTGTTCGATAACCTGCTCGCGGAAAATGCGCTCGCGCAGGATCTCGAAGTACCGTTCCACCTTGGCCCGGCCTTCTTCGTTCTCTTCCGGAACCGCGTTTACCAATTCCTGCCTCATGCCATCCACCAAGTGGTAGCTTTCCAGCTTTGGGTGCGCACCAGTATCGAGGGCATCGCTGAGCCGCTTCCCAATTTTTGCCTTCAAGTCGTTGTAATAAGACTCATCGAACTCTGCTGTTGTCACTTCGCGTTTCGCTTTGCCGGCACGGTCGCGCAACCCCTCCAGAGCCGCGCAAATCTTCTTGATCTCGGCGTGAGCGAATTCGATGGCATCGACCACCGTCTCTTCCTTGACCTGCTTGGCGCCGGACTCGATCATTACGATCCCGTCCTTGCTGCCCACCACCATGATGTTCAGCAGGCTGTCGCGCATTTCCGAGTAGGTCGGATTTATAACGAACCGTCCGTCCACAAGGCCAACCCGCACCGCACCTACCGGTCCCTGGAAGGGGATATCGGACAGGGTCAGCGCGCAGGACGTGGCATTGATAGCAATAACGTCGGGATCGTTTTCCGTATCCGCCGAAAGTACGAAGGCAATGACCTGTGTCTCGCAACGGAACCCTTCAGGGAACAGAGGACGAATCGGCCGATCAATTTGCCGGCTGGTCAGAATTTCGCGCTCGCTGGGCCTCCCTTCGCGCTTAATGAAGCCGCCGGGGATTCGTCCACCGGCGTAGGTGTACTCACGGTAATCGACGGTAAGTGGGAAGAAATCCACTCCCTCGCGCGGCTCGGGATTGGCGGTTGCAGTGGCCAGGATGACGTTGTCGCCGAGGCGCACTACGGCACTCCCGCCCGCCTGTTTGGCCAGCTTTCCTGTTTCGAATGTCAGTTGCTTTCCACCGGAGAGTTCTACTGTTGTAACTTCGGGTTCAGGTTTCATGATTCAAGTTTCCTTTTGGCGGGATATCCGCACCGGACTTGCACGAGGAATGAGAGTTGCCAGCACGAACGATGGAGGAAAAAAACACGTATTCCAACAATTGGCGTTAGGTTCAGCCGATCCTGTCCAGACAGACCGATAGGAACCGTTCTACAGCCGGCATAAACAGCTGCCGGATACTTGCTGGCAAGTCATTACTTGCGCAGGCCGAGTTTGCTGACGACGGTCTTATAACGCTCGGAATCGTACTTCTTGAGGTAGTCCAGCAAGCGGCGACGCTTGCTGACCAGCATGAGAAGACCGCGGCGCGAGCCGTGATCTTTCAGGTGCGTCTTGAAGTGCTCCGTCAACTGACCAATGCGCTCGCTTAGCAACGCTATTTGCACTTCCGGGCTACCGGTGTCCGTCGTATGCGTGCGGTACTGATCAATGAGGGATCGCTTTTGCTCTCTGGCTAGCACTCTCCTAGTGCACTCCTGTCTATTTTCTATTGTCTTGGCGACGTTATTCAGCGTAACACGTTGAGGATAAACCTGTAAAGTTCGGCGAAACCGAGCAAACCACTGGTCTGCAACTCTCTTCTAAAGTATCTTATGAAATTAGGAGAATTGGTGCGCTGTCCCCGCTGCAGTAGCGAAAACCCTCCGGAATACCGCTTTTGCGGCATGTGTGGCACACCTCTCGATAAGGCTGGCGAGGGCTCTGTGCGCAGCGCCGAACCACCGGCTGCCAACGAGCGTATGCGCCCGACCGAGCCTGCGCCCCAACCTCCGCAATCGGTTAGTGGACCTTCCTTCCTGGGATTAAGCGGACCGGCGCGCGGCACCGAGGACGTAACCTACCTATTTGACGAGGAGCAACCGACAAGGACTTATTGGCGCTTTGTACTGTTGCTCTTGATTTTGGGTGTCGTCGGCGGTCTGGCTTGGCTGCGATACACCGGCTCCGGCAGATCCTGGCTAGCATCGTGGGTCAATCAAAGACCGACCGCTCCCGTACAGGCCGTTCAGCAACCACCACCTCCGACCGCTCCGGGGCAAGCCGTTCAGCAACCACCTCCCCCGACCACTCCTGCGCAGAATTCTGCGCCCCCGCAGCAACCTTCGGCGGGCACCCCTGCTAACGGTCCGGTTGGCGCCCAAAACCCGCCAGCAAATCCACCGAAGGAAACGGATTTAACACCGGGTACGACCCAATCGGCGGGATCGTCGCCGGGTCAAGCTACAGCCAATCAAGAGAGCAACGCATCACAGGGGCAACCATCATCAAAAAATCAGCCGTCGACGAATGCTGTAGAGGCCGCCAGCAAGCCCCCTGAACCGTCTCCAGCCGAGGCGAACGCTGCCAAAAACGAAACCTCAACGGATCAGCCCGACACCGGGGAGGAAGCGCCTGCTGCGAAAGAGAAGCCGGCGCGGGTCAAGCCTGCTCCCACTCCGACCGTTAACCCAGACGACGCGCTCGTAGAGAACGCCGAGAAATACCTGTATGGGCGAGGCGTGTCCCAGAACTGTGATCGGGCTCTAGTTTCGTTACGGGCGGCCGCGGGTCGCGAGAATGCTCGTGCTCGCAGCCTGCTGGGGACGATGTATGCCACCGGCCATTGCGTTGCCAAGGACTTACCTAACGCCTACCGCTGGTTTGCGCTGGCCTCGCGGCAGCAGTCGGATAACATGTGGATACAGCGTAACCTCGAGATGATCTGGCGTGAAATGACTCCCCAGGAACGTCAGCTCGCCATGCAGACCAATCGATAGTACCGCAGCCAAAGATTGACACGGATCCTCAACTATCTGGCCGGATCCATGCCAAATCTCGGCCCCTTGATCACTCCACCCTATGGCTGTGGCGGGTTTATATCGCAGCCGTCTGTCTTGTTTTGCTGTGGTGGGCTCGGAGGCGTCGCCATGGGCACAGTGTCGAAGTCAAAGAACTCGGTCATATCCATAGCCCACGCGTCGCGATTCGTAAGATTCGCCAGACCGAAGCGAGTTTCAATCAGCTTCAGAATCGCTGTGTAGTCGGTCGGAGTATGCGATACGTAGTGGTTCTTTGAGAATGGCGATACCACGATTAGAGGCACTCGGAATCCGGTAAAGGTAAAGTCGCAGGTTGGAGCACCGCGGGTTTTCGTACATATGTTGCCGGCAGGGATATCGTTGGGGGGTATGCCATCAGGGTTCGGAGGAGCGGGCACGCTTGAATCTCCGTTAAACGGGGGGACATGGTCATACAATCCCCCGCCCTCGTCGAAGGTCAGAATAAACGCCGAGTCTTTCCACGAAGGACTTTGCATCAACGTATTGATCAGGTTAGCAACGTAGGCGGCGCCTGCCTGGACATTCGTGGGCGCGTTGTCGTTCACCGTCGGATGTTCATCGAGCGCCGCGCCATACGCCGGCTCAATCAGCGCCACATTCGGCAGCGTTCCATTCTGCGCATCCCGTAAGTATTGATTGATCGATTGCACATTCGCCAGCAAGGCTGGGTTCCCCTTCATCTGCTGACCGAACTTAAACCATCCAATCTCGCTGAATCTCATCAGGCAAAGCGAGTCAGTGTCGCTGCAACTGTGGCCGGGCACATTAGGATTAACGTAGATCTTCCAGCTAAGCCCGGCATTTTGCAGCTCCTCAAAGATGGTTTTCGCGGTCACTATCGAGCCGTGTGGAGGATACGCGTGTCCTTGCGAAGTCGCCGCAACCAAATACATTCGATTGGGCTGGGTTCGGGTCATGACAGGCGAAAACCACCGATCCGAGGTCGCGAAGCTCGACGCCATGAAGTAGTAATAGTTCAGGTCGTTACCATCGTAAAAACCCATAGCGCGATGTCCGTTAACGTCGAGATAAGGGGGCGTACTCGCCCGGGCGTCGTGGGCAGCAGTCTCTACAAACCCGTCCATCGTGGCGTTACCCGAAACCGGATTGTTCAGATTTCTATCGACGTGGCTCTCGTTCCACGACGGACTGGGATTCTCAATGCATGCTGTCATCAGGTGGAATGACGGAATCGAGCCACTGCCCGGACCGCCTGCGTTGCAATTTTGCGAATTCGGTACGCATCCCGGGTTGCTGGGCTTTCCTCCCGCGGGAATATTGAACTGCGGCAGTCCATCGAAGGGCTGGTCAGCGAAGCCGTTTTGCGCCCAATACTCTCTGAGCGCGCCGAAATAGTGGTCAAAGGAACGGTTTTCCTGCGCCAGAAATATGATGTGATTAAGCGATGTTTGCAGCGAGCCGCCGAATGTAGCGGTTACCGTGCTCGCTGCGGTCATGGTTACAATACAGGCGGTGGCAGTGCCGGCGCAGGCTCCCGACCAAGTCCCGAATGCAAAGCCTGTGCCAGGAACCGCGGTTAGTGTGACCTGGCTTCCAGTAGGAAAGCTCGCGCTGCAATGCTTCGGGCAGTTGATCCCGGCCGGGCTGCTGGTCACTTGTCCAGTACCGTGACCGGCGAAGCTGACGGATAGCTTGACGGGCGGCGGGCCGGTAAACGATGCGTTTACAGTCGCGTT
>JBPYDQ010000220.1:0-3978 GCA_051986135.1 Terriglobales bacterium
GGGCTATGGCACCGCTGTCGGAACCGGAGCGTCGCGACTTCTGGGAGATATGCGAAGACCGCTACCAGGTCCGCTCACTGATTCTCACGTCGCAGTTGCCGGTGACCCGCTGGCACGAACTGATCGGCGATCCGACAGTGGCCGATGGCATCCTCGACCGGCTGGTTCACAACGCTCCTCGCCCCAAGGCGTGGCGACTCGATGCGCAAGAGCCGGGGAAAGCCAAGCGCAAGAAAGCGACGACCTGACTGAATAAAATAGAGGACTTCACCTTGCCGCGATGGTCGAGGTCCTATGAATAGGGAAGTCGAATGGCATGAAGCGAAGGAGACATTCTCAGGCTGCGAACAGTGGCGGGCAGACGCCGTACCAGGATTCTCCCCCGTTTGCAGTGTATAGGCGTCCGTAGGAAGTGATCGGCCGCCGATGCGGCCGTCGCGCGTATCACCTACTATCGGCACCGCGCGGCGCAGGCCGCCGCCAATATCGTGATTCGCGAAGGGGTTTGTAGCAACCTCCTTTCCACGAAATAATTTACACCGGCATGGCGTTTAAGGTAATCACGGAGTATATTGCGCATTCCGGCGATGTGAATAGAGCGTTCCGACGGATCTGAATAGCCGTCGAAGCGAGGCAACGCTGGCACTTGCCATCATGCCTGAGGTTATTCACATCGTCAACTGGCGGCGGGCGGATTTTAGGGTTGCAGGATAGGGGCGAGTCGAACTGAGTCGGGCCAGGGCCGACCATCGGGAGGCAGCACGAGGCTGCAAGCTGAGGATGGTATGGCCTTTGCATTTGCCCCCTTTCCCTTCTCTTAGGAAATTCTTCGGAACGGCCCGGAGCTGACAAGGGCGCGCGGTGTGTGCGCGGTGGAGGAGAATCTTTTCTGGGTTTGAAAAGATTCGCCGGAGCGAACCCTTGCCGGCGAGGACCGTTCTGGAACATAAAGCTGAAGGGAAAGGGGGTCAGGCGGTCGCTTCTATCGTGGGCGCTTCCGTTTTTCACTGCGGGTCCTCTTCACCGGGCTTTTTCCGTTTTTTGCGCATGGATTCGCCCTTCAGCTCGATGCGATGAGCGTTGTGAACCAGCCGGTCCAAAATACTGTCGGCCAGAGTTGGATCTCCGATTTGCTCATGCCAGTGCGCTAGCGGCATTTGCGAAGTCAGTATGAGAGAGCGGCGCTGATAACGGTCGTCACAGATCTCCAGGAAGTCACGGCGCTCGGTGTCTTTCAAGGGAGCCATGGCGAAGTCGTCCAACAGCAGAACATCAGTCTTGGAAAGCCGCACCAAAAGGCGACCGATGCTGCCGTCGGCGTGTGCCACCGCTAATTCCCGGAATAGTTCCGAACTTCGCTTGTGCAGGACCGAGAAGCCGTCGCGGCAAGCTTTTTGAGCCAGAGCACACCCCAACCAACTTTTCCCGATGCCTGTGGGACCGAGCAGCAGAAGATTGTGGTGTTGGCGAACCCACTCGCTAGTGGCCAGCGTGCGCATCAGCTTGCGGTCCAAACCACGCGGATGCTGGTAATCAATATCCTCGATGACGCCGCGTTCCTTCAGATGGGCGTAGCGAAGCCGGCGGGCCAAAGCCCGGTTCTCTTTCCATAACCATTGCTGATCGAGGAGCAGCGCAAAGCGCTCTTCGAAGCTGAGCTGGCCGGTATCGGTGGTTTCCAGTTGGGCATGGAAAGCATCGGCCATCCCGTGCAGTTTCATGACGTGGAGTTTCTCAATCGTTTGCTGGTTCAACATGGGGATTCCTTTTTCCTTGGCGTTACTGCACCAGGTCAGTGGGCGGATCGTAGTAATGCGGTCCGCGTAGGTTTTCATGTTTGGGCCCGGGGTGAGCGGTCTCGCTATCGAGCAGGAGTTGGCGGTCGAGGGAGCGTTTCAGAATGGACTTCAGGCTTTGATAGGAATAGGTCTGGAGTTGGACGGCCCTCTGGCTGGCAGCTTCCAGCCTGGCTCGGGAATAAATCTTCTCCAACCGCAGGATACCCAGACAGGTGCGGTAGCCCATCTCCGGATGCGGTTTCCGCTCCAGAATGGTGCGGACCACCTGGGCGGTTGCGATGCCGATTCCTTCCGCCCAGTGGATCAACCGCGAGGGAGTCCATTCCAGATGCGCCTGGTGACTCTTGGGCATGTGTTCGGATACGGTGGTGTGCCGGTAAGCATGGCTGTTGCGCGCGTGCGAGGCCACCCGTTTGCCGCCATGGAAGATCTCCACCGTGGCGGCGGTGAAACGGGCTTCCAGCTTCTGACCGGCCAGTTGATAGGGAACGCTGTAATAGTGGCGATCCACTTCCACGTGGTAATCGATGGAGGCGCGAACGGTTTTCCAATGAGCCAGCACGTATCGCTCGGTGGGCAGCGGCTGCAAGGCCGGGCGGTCCAGTTCGGCAAACAAGCTCGCCCGAGAACCTTCACGTTTCCGAAAAGGCCGGTGGTTGAGCTTTTCCACCAGCTCGGCAATGGCTTCGTTCAGTTCGGGCAAACCGTAAAACTTGTGATGGCGCAGAGCGGCGATAATCCAGCGCTCCGCCAATAACACCGCATTCTCGACCTTGGCCTTGTCCCGCGGTTTTCGCGGCCGGGCTGGCAACACGGCCACGCCGTAGTGCGCCGCCATCTCTTGATACGTGCGGTTCAGATCTGGCTCATAGCGGCAGGCGCGGTCCACACCGGTACGCGGGTTGTCTGGGACAATCAGGCGGGGCGCGCCCTGACAGTATTCGAAGGCGGCTACGTGGCACCCCACCCAGTTGCCCAGATCCTGGCTGAGCGTGGCCCGCGCAAACGTGTAGGTGCTGGCGCCGAGAACGGCGACGAACAACGAAGCCGGGGAGACCTCCGCAGTTCGCCGATCATAAAGAGGAATCGAGTCGCCCGCCCAGTCTACGAACAGCTTCTCGCCGGCGTGGTAGTCTTGACGCAGCACCACATCCTGGTTGCGACTCCAGCGCTGGTATAGCTCGCAGAAGCGGCTGTAGCCGTAGCCATCCGGCTGCGTTTCCCGGTATTCCTCCCAGACCAGTTGCAGAGTCAGGTGCTTGTGCGCCTGCATCTGACGACGAACCTCAGAGAAATCCGGCAAGACTCGGTTGCTCTTGCTGGGACGTCCGGCCGCTGCCGGGAAGAATAGTTCTTCCAACCGGTGGTCATCCAGGTCGTCCGTTAGCGGCCAGCTCACACCCGCCACGGCGGCTTTCTCTAAATAACGATGAACAGTCGCTTGACCGATGGAACAACTGCGAGCGATCTGATTTTGCTGAAGCCCCAGACCGAATCGCAGGCGCAGAACCTCTTTTAACTTCCGCATGGATACCCTTTCTTGGGGCACGAAATTTCCTCCACCTGCCAGTGAAGTCAACTTCGCCCCGCTGGTGTCCAGCGGTGCCTGCCTCGATTAAAGACTCTTCAGAAAATGATTCCGGGATGTGAATAACGATTCCGGGCGAGACCGATTTGCGTTCCACATCCCGCCGGAATCCGTATTCACATCACCCCGGAATGCTTATTCACCATTTCCCGGAACGCCTATTCACATGGTCCGGAATCCGCAACAGGTGTGGTGTTCACCGATGTGGACCTCGAAAAACTGGCTCAGAAGCTGGGAGTCATCCAGCCCTGGGAAGAACTAGAGAGAGGAAAATAACGATGGCAGTTTTCAAACCGAAATACCGAGACAAGGACGGCAAGCTGGTTGAGTCCAAAGTCTACTGGTACGAATTCATTTATGCAGGCAAACGGGTCCGGGAGTCTGCCAAGACCACCCGGAAGACGATTGCTGTAGAAGCTGAGAAACGGCGTAGGCTGGAACTGGAACGTGCATACGCAGGCCTTCCCGTGGAAGCGCCTGCTACGCGCATTAACAGGGTCCTGGATTGCACCAAAGCTTACCGTAGGGCTTATGAACAAGGGCACCGGGAAAAGTCTCAGACGTGGGTTGCAGAGCGCTTGCCCCACGTGG
>JBPYDQ010000221.1:0-2084 GCA_051986135.1 Terriglobales bacterium
ACTTGGTCGCCTGAAGCAGTGCCCGTTCGGCCAAATCGGCTCCCCGAGATCCCGGTTGGGAAACCCAAGTAGTTCTCAATCCTTGCGGAAGTCACCGCTTGTCCACCTACAGCTACAGCGTCGAGTATGGCGGTCCGCAGTCCGCCTGAGGCGCCATAGACGCTGCCACTCCCAAGCAGTACGACTGGTCCCCGTGACTCATCGATTGCGAGGGCGTTGAGGATCGATTCCGCACGGGGCTCGTCTACATCCACCCAATCGTGCAGAACACGGTTACGCGCAACGAACTCCCGCAGCCTGTGCGTGTCGCGGTCGAAGCGCGACCCAACGATCTGGATGCCTAACTGCAGCCGCTCGAGCGCCCTGCGGCGGCGAAACAGCATCTGCAAGACAAAATCTCCAAACACCAACTCGCGTCCAATGAGCGCACGAAACTCCCCTGCCGGTACAACCAGTACGGAGCCTGACTCACGAACGATGCCCGTCCCGCCAACGCGCTGACCAGTTAAGATATTGAGCTCGACCATCAAGTCGCGAGGTTGCTGGAACCATGTCCGCGCTTTACTCTCACCTTCACGAGGAGCTGGAACTGGGTAAGTGCCCTAAACAGTGGATCAATCTGCACTTGAGCACGAGATTATACGGCCAAGTCCCGGATGACGGCCACGCGTTCAGAATTGCATTAGGTGGACAGAGCAGGTTTCCATATGGCGGTTTTCACGAATTCCTTAGCACCGACACCGCCGGTCACTCGAACAATGACTGCCCCCTGATTGGGCAGCGCAACCATCTCGAATGCCAAAAAGGGGCAACATTCGCGCTCGGCCACAATCAACTCCGCTACAAGCCGAATCCACTTGCCGTCACTCGGAAAACGAAAACTGTAACCTTCCTGAAGTTCCTCAGCTTCAACCACAGCAGACCTGAATTGCGCAAGAAGCTTTGCTTCACGGTCACGCAATTCTGCCGTTGTCAGGGAGCAGGTTATTGGCATGTCCTCGAGATTTTTCATGGTGGGTGGCATGAAGTAAGACTCCATTCATATTATGTTGAAAAGCATACACCAACCGCTCTATTACGGTTGGTGTAAAGTTCCGGATGGCCGATGACTCGCGCACTGGCAAACCCGATTGGGGGATTTTGAGCGCGATCGCGGTTGGCCGTAGAATGCGAACTAGTCGGATGCCGCCGAGAGCTTCTATGAATCGTCAGCTTCGGATGTCGACCAATTTTGATTGGCCGCGAGCGCGGCCTTTGTGAAGGTGGCTGCAGACCGGCCCAAAGGTTCGTGAAGTCGTGCCTGATCAAAAAATCACATTATTTGTGCTGCGTTTTCGCCAGACCCCACGGGCTGAACGCGCACGAGAGGGTCAAGACTATGAAAAGAGAAAAAAGAGAGAACCAAAAGAATCTATCCCGGCGGGATTTCGTCAAAAGCACAGCCGCAGGCCTAGGAGCGGCGACTCTGGCCGGCGTGGCCCCCAGCACGGTCGAAGCGCAAGCGCGGAGCATTAAGTGGGATAAGGAAGCCGATGTGGTGGTCATCGGTGCCGGTGCTACCGGGCTTCCCGCCGCAATCGAGGCTACCGAAGCGGGTGCCAGCGTCATTCTGATTGACGCCAACTCCGACCTGGGCGGGCACGCGATCCTGAGCGGAGGAAATATCGCGCTGGGAGGCGGCACAAGCCGGCAGAAGGAATATGGCGTGCAGGATTCGGCTGATCTCTTATTCGCCGACCTGACAGACTGGTCTGTGGTCGAGCCGAACGGATTTCCAGATTACCGCTATAACGACCGGGAGATCATCCGAGCTTTTGCCGACAATGCCGCACCGAGCCTGGAATGGCTGATCGCGCACGGCGTTATCTTCGTCGACAGACCGCCGGATACCCAGGGGGGTCACGCCACGGGGAATTCCGCTCCCCGAGAAAACCATGCCGCGGCGATGGCCTGGCCTCAAGTCCAAACTGGAATGCCGGTAGACCCCAGCCGACAGGCGAGCACGTCTTCAGGGATCGGGCTGATTCGTCCACTGGAACAAAGTGCCCGCAAGCTGGGCATACAAATTCTGCTGCAACACAAAA
>JBPYDQ010000222.1:0-6760 GCA_051986135.1 Terriglobales bacterium
AGAACCGCCAGGGAAACCGAGGAACGTCATCGGTTCCCTGGACGGCGGGAACCTGGCGGAGTTTCAGGAAGCGCCTCCCCCAAAGGCTGCTTGCCGGCTCCCAAAAACTTTCAATGGTTTGCAAGCATCAGCTGGTGGGTGTCAGAGATCCGAGCTGTCAGCCACCAGCGCTTGCTGCCTTCAGGAAATGCACGCCGGTCGCCAACAATTTCCACAGACCTTCGATGTCGAGCTAAGTAATAGAAAATAGATGGTTTAAAATCATATCAGGCGACGCCGACCGAAACTCTGACGATTGATTGAGACTCTGTCCGGGCTATCCAATCGGATAGCTTCGTAACCGGCAGGATAGAACTCGAAAACCTTAGGGTGCGCGTCCACACGAACCTGTGTTAAGAACATAGGCGCATATGGACACCAGGTGGAACCCGAGGCTGATATTCATTGGAGGACCAGTCAGAGAGTCGACGTTTGCGCTACCTATGGGCGAGGTTTCGATTGGCAGGGATGCCCTAAACCTGCTTTCGATTCCGGATCCATCGGTTTCGCGGCGGCACTGTGTGATTGTGCAAGACGAACATGGCTTCAACATTCGCGATCTGAATAGCCGCAACGGCACCCTGGTCAATGGAACGCCGATACGCGAGCATCAACTGAAGCACGGCGACCAGATCACCATCGGAGACTCCTTATGCCTGTTCTTCGTGGATGAAGGTGAGGACGCCCCTGTCTCTGGGCGGGTTGAGTTCGAGGACAGCTCTTCGGCATTTCGTACCATCAGCCTGCGCCCATCCGATGTTCTATACCTCCAACCCGACAAGATCCTCCGTGAACTTCCGGCAACGTCACGGTTGGCACGGAATCTGAGCGCACTGCTGAAAATCAGCCGAGTGGTGCACTCCATTCGAGATCTAGAGGCCTTGCAGGCGGAAATTTTGGGGTTGACCTTTGAAGTGGCGCCCGCCGAGCGCGGCGCGATTCTGCTAAATGGCCACGGCAAAAGTGATTTCACCTCGGTGTTTGCGCGGAACCGAAACGCGAGCGACGCCCGTGCCGTGCGCGTTAGCCGCACCATCGCCCACCAGGTAGTCGAGCAAGGCCTCGCCGTCCTGGGCAGCGACATCGTTGCCAGCGACACTTTCCGCGGCGTCGAGAGCCTGATCGCTTCCCAGGTCCATTCGCTGCTGTGTATTCCTCTCCTGGTTTTCGAGAAGGTCATCGGCTGCATTTATCTGGATTCGACCAACCCGGCGGCACGGTTCGAGCAAGACCATCTGGAGCTGGTCACCGCCATGGCGGGCATATCGGCGGTGGCGCTGGACAATGCGCGCCAGCTCGACTGGCTGGTGCAGGAGAATCAACGGCTCAATAGCGAGATAAACCTTGATCACAACATGGTCGGAGAGAGCGCACGGATGAAGGAGGTTTACCGCTTTCTGAGCCGGGTCGCTCCGACCGATTCGACGGTGTTGATCGAGGGGGAGAGCGGAACGGGAAAGGAGCTGGCCGCACGCGCCCTTCATCGCAACAGCCGACGGGCTGACAAGCCGTTCGTCGCGATCAACTGTGCTGCCCTGACGGAAACGCTCTTGGAAAGCGAATTGTTTGGTCACGAAAAGGGCGCGTTCACAGGTGCGATTGCGCAGAAAAAGGGCAAACTGGAGGTTGCCAATGGCGGCGTGGTATTTCTCGACGAAGTTGGAGAACTCGCACCCGTATTGCAATCGAAGTTATTGCGGGTAATACAGGAGCGAGAATTCGAACGAGTGGGAGGCACGCGGTCTATTCCGGTGGATATCCGGCTGATAGCCGCCACCAATAAGAATTTGGCGGAGGCTGTAAAGGCCGGCGGGTTTCGCGGGGATCTGTATTACCGTCTGAACGTGGTTTCTGTCACAATGCCTCCTCTCCGCGAGCGCAAGGAAGACATTCCGTTGCTGGCGGGTTACTTCGGCAATAAGCATGCGCTGCGATGCAAATTGAAGCCCAAGCGCCTGTCCGATGACGCGCGCATGTGCCTGGTGAACTACGATTGGCCGGGAAATGTTCGTGAGTTAGAGAACGCGATCGAGCGCGCCCTAGTTCTGAGTGCGGCGGAAATGATTCTGCCGGAGGACTTGCCCGAATCCGTGCTGGAACGCGCAACTCCGGCTGGCATCGCGGGAGCGAAATATCATTCCGCGCTGAAGGAACTTAAGAAACAGCTGATTCTAACCGCACTGGAAGAAACCAGTGGCAGCTTCACCGATGCCGCCAAGGTTCTAGGCTTGCACCCCAACTACCTGCACCGCTTGATCCGCAATCTGGACCTACGGGCGGAACTGCGCGCGGCAGGAAAAAAGGCGTAAATCGTTCGACGCAATCGTCCCCGCTGAAGCTGTGGGTAACCCCGCAGTCACTCATCCTTTTTCCGAGCAAATGTAGAAACCTTACGCCGCTCGTCCTCTTGTTCGAGTGCCTGGTTCAATTGGTCGATCAATTCCATGAACTTCTTGGGATCCTGTTCCTGGCTGGCCGACTTCGACAACTCTCTCCAGTCCTTCCTGCCGGCGGCGTACATTTGTCTCCTGTTTGGTGCGGGACGAATTGGTTTCGTGGCATCTCATCAACGTGCAGTTTCGATGCCAAGCATTCGAACTCTAAGATTCGCAAGCAAAAACTTCACTTATGTCGGACGAGAGTTTGCGGTAGGAAACGGGTAATTACTTCCTAAGCTGGGAAAATTTCTGTGTCGCCATCCGAGTATTGACCAGAATAAGGGTCCGCGAACAGAGGTGGTGCTATCTCGACAGACCGTAGAAATTGAGCAGATCTTTTATGTCGCGCCGGTAGATAATCGCCAGTGCATAGAGGCGAAAGATCGAAGGAACTTCGTTCTTGGTTTCGATCATGGAGAGACGCCCAGGCGAAAGAACGAGCCGGCGATTGCGGTAGCGGGCGGCTAATCGCAAACTATCTTTGTGCACGTCGCGGAGAGTCAGACCCAGCTCTTCCCGAATGACGCGCAATTTTTGACCCCAAGCAGGGATACCGATCGCCTTCTTTCAAAGAATAGACCAAATGTAGCAATCTCCGCCCGCAAGAATTTTGAAAGCTATTGGCCGGGACTTTTGCCAGGATCGAAGTGGGAATAGAAATCGAGAGGACAACGTGAGGTCAAATGAGACTAAAAGTTCAGAGCTACTGCTCTGGTAGACCCCGAATCAGGGTCGAGGGGACGACCTACTTCGTGCCCCACAGCTTCAAGGCACGGGTGTTTGGTTTTCAAGCAGTTAGCAGCGAGACGATGAGTGGCATGTGATCGAAGCCGGGAACCGTTCGAGGAGTTCTCCATAAGTCTCAAGCAAACGCGGACAAAATTAAATTAGAACGAAACTCGGGGCTCCCGCCCGATTCGATTCGCTTCAATTCATTCCCACCGGAAGTTGGATTCTCAACGTGCTCTCGCAGCTTCTCCCTGCCAACCTGGCGTCGAGCATCGCACTCGATCGGTCCATCCGCCGTGGCCATGGAGCGGCGCGGTGAGCGACGATAAATTCTCCCTAAACCAGGGGGAGGGCCTTGCTGAGTATGCCTGGGACTTATGCCAGATGCCAGTTGCACAGTTCAATGAAGTTGCCGCCCAGCATAAAGGCTTCGCTTCATGCGCCAGCCAGGAACTTGGAAGCGCTCAGCGGATCGAAGTAGCGCCGCAGAAAATGTAGTGGACCCCTCGCTGGTGCAGTCGTGGCGGACAGGGAAGCCGGCAAACTCGGGTCCCCTTATTCTGACAACACTCTAGGGCTCATCTCGTTCTCCTCGATGGATGTACGGTCCGCCGGTTTGAGCGCGACGTGGGGCTCTATTGGGGGTGTTCGGCAATACTTGAGGCGGCTGGCCGCGGCTGCCGTGCTTCCGATTTGCGCCGAGCGGTGTTATGGATACAGATCGGTTGCGGCAGGTTTCCGATTCCATCTAAGTTTCTTCCAGACAGCTTGGCCCGGCTTCCTCTGGCAAAGCTGTCGAGTGGCGCCGCATTGTGCCAGCGCACATCCAGGCAGTCGTCGCTCAGAAATAGCTCTTTCCAATACCTCGGGTCTTCGCTCGAGCCCGCCTCCGAGGAACCGTGGATTTTTTGGCCGCCTTGCGCGGAGCTGCTTTGGGCCGACTGACCCCCAGCGCTTTCTCCAACAATTCTTGCAGCAGCTTCTTTTCCGCAGGGGTCACCATCTTGGTAAACTTCTCCGGCCGCTCGGCTACCAATCGTTCGAGCTTGGCGATCCACTCGAGGGACTCTGCCGCAGGGTGCTCGCCAATCTCGCCGACGAGCTTCAGCGCTTCTTCCAAATCGGGAATTGCGCGATAGCAGACCAACGCGTCTTTCAGATTCCCGTCAGCCAAATGGCACTGCGCGGCGCCGCGTAGATCACCGAGGCCCTGCAAGCAAAGCGCCTCGAGCTTTGGCTGCCGCTCGGGCAAGGTGCGCAATACTGCCAACGCGGCGGCAAACTGCTTGTCTTTGGTGAGAACCTGGATGGCACGTTGTTGCAGGCGATGCGTGCGGGCAACCCGGTCGGGGGCATCCAGGGCCTCGTACAGGGGCGGCAACACTTCGAGGAGTATCGCCGCGTTGTGCCCGTTAAAGAGTGCTGACTCCAGTTCCTCAATCCAGGTTTTGGCCTTGGGAGCGATCTCTATCAAGAGCCAGGATTCGATGTCGGCCTTGTGTCTGGGGAGAACATCGGCCAGTTCCCCCAGCATCTGGAGCCGGTTCTCAGGAGCCGCGCGATGAACGCGCCCGATCGCGTTCATAATTGCGGCCAATCCAAAACGGCGCGCGTTGATTGCCGCCCGGTATGCTTCTCCAAACGGATCCGGCCTGCCCAGCTCAGGAGCGAGACGAGTGTTGCGAATACCCAAGGTGAAGCAGACTTCGGCCAGCGTGAGATGAGCGGCATCGCGTGCAGCTGCATCCATAACCGCGACGGGCGAATCGAGTGGTCCAAGCAGGGTAACGGCTTGTTGCGCGCGCGACCAGGCTATTTCCGGCTTCACCTGCAGATATTGCCTGGCATCGGCCTGGCAACGTTGCACGCGTTCCTCCAGATCCAGCTCATCTTCCTCGATGGTTTTAAGCAGAGCTGCAGGGACACACGAGGACACGCCGCTTTCCACCGGTCCACCGTTGAGAAAGGCGATACTGTGGCGGACAATCTGGTCGGTCGGGTCCAGGTCGAGCCAGATCAACCGCTCCGCCGGACGGCTGAGGGCCACACGTAGCTGGTCGATCGCGAGGCGCTTGCGCAGGTCTTCGATGTCTGAGTCGGCCCGCAGACGCCAATCCTTACGCAGAACACGCTCGATGTGGCGACCGGCATCGAGCACGCAGACCGAGTGAAAGTCCAGACCCTTCGCTTCCGAGACGGTAAGCACAGCGTTGCGCGCTGCTTCGGGAACGTAGGCGGGGACCACGTCCTCTAAAGTGATTAGCGCCAGTCCCTCGCGAGCGGAAAGCGACGTCAACAGCGCGTTCAACTCGGGGCCTGCCGTGGCCGTGCAGTATAGGATCTGGTCGGTGGCATCATCTTCAATCTCCGCGTACCCGGCGCCGCTTGGCCGCTCCTGCTTCTCCACTTGAGAGTAGAGATCCCAAACGCGATTTACGAGCGAGGCGATGCGGCGCGGACTGCGTAGGTTGGCGGTGAGCTTGTAATCGACCGGAGTACCGACTTGTGCATGAAGCAGATCGCTCAGCCAGCCCCATTGAAAGTCCGTGGGACGCACCGTCTGCGCCTCATCGCCCGCCATCAACAACGGGACGGGCGTCGGATGTTCGAGGCGCGCCAGAGCGGCAAGTTCAACTATCAGCCAGGCTTCGATGGGTGTCAGGTCCTGGCATTCATCGACGGCGATGCAGTCATAATCGACTAGGCCGAGAGCGAGTCCCGGTCGGGTTCTCGCGCTCCGTAATTTTTCGACAGCGAGCCAAGCAAGTTGAAGTTCCGGGAAGTAGCGCTCTGCCAGAGTGCTGGGTTCGGACCGTTCCAGGCGGGCCGCGGTCTCGAGCGCGGTTGTGACCGATGCTTCACCGAGCGCCCGCGTGCGCCGTTCCCGATATGCCTTGTCGGGCACGCGCGCGTACTTACAGGCAACGAAACGGCCGAGGGCCACTGGAAGGGCATCTCCGGCCAGATGCGCGTGGAATTCGTCGTACAGAGCCGTCTGGCAGTGTGACCAAGCACCGAGAGTCCGGACAAAAGGCGTTAGGTCGCGCAAGAAGCGCTGCCTGACCTCACCCTCGGGTTCGATTAGGGCATTCGATCCGAGTATTTTCCTGACCAGAGTGGGGAAGGTAACCACAGAGAAACGTTTGTGCGAGGAGCAGAAACGGTCGAAAAAATCGCGGGCCAGCCCAGCCAGATCACGTGAATAAGTCACGTACAGCACGTGTTCCGCAGCCGCCGAATCGGCAGCGTGCCAAAGTGCGCTGGTCTTACCCGAACCGGGATGACCCTTGAGAAGCCGCACCGCTTGTCGGGCGGATGCGAACCGTTCCTGCGGCTGAGTCCAAGGCAGGGGCGCGTATTCCTCGCGTCGCAGCTCACTGACCGTCACCGGCATGTAGTGTGTATGGAATGACTCGGGCGTCAACAGGGAATGATCGTCATGATGACGGATGTCGCGCAGGAAGACCGCACCGTCAGGGACGTCGGAAAACTCGCCAGCTTCCTTCAGTGGAAGTGCGTTTTTTGGAGCCCACCATGCATAGAAATGACTGCCG
>JBPYDQ010000223.1:0-3189 GCA_051986135.1 Terriglobales bacterium
ACGCCGTCGGGCTGATCGCCTACGAGATGTTGACCGGCAAGATGCCCTACGCAGCGGACAGCGCTGTTGCCAGCTTGCTCAAGCGCTCGCAGGAGCGTGCGAAACCGATGATCGACGTGGACAGCTCGATTCCACGAGATCTCAGCAACATCGTCGCCAGGTGTATCGAACCTGACCGTAAAAAACGGTATCAGAACACAGCGGAAGTTCTCGCCGACCTTGAAGGCTGGCAGCAAAAGGGAGCAGCCTCCACCACCCTTCGTTTCCCCGACGTTCGGCCGTGGGCTCGGGATATTCCCTGGCCCTTAATCGGCGTGATCACAAGCGTGCTGGTTCTTGCCGTCTGCGGTTTCTTGCTCCGAAACAAGCTGTTTAAGCCGAAAATCGCAGCCACTCCAGCTCCAGTTTCGTTGCTGGTGGCGGATTTCGAGAACAAGACAGCCGACCCGCTGTTTGACGACACGCTGGAGCCCATGTTCAACGTGGCCCTCGAAGGGGCGAGCTTCATCAATGCCTACAACCGAAGCACGGCACGGCAGGCGGCCGCTAAGCTACCCAATCCGACCGGTAAGCTGGATGAAAATGCCGCCCGACTGGTTGCAGTCAACGAGGGTGTCGCCGCCATCGTGACGGGTTCGCTGAGCAGCCGCGGCAGTGGCTACACCTTATCGGTGAAGGCTATCGATGCTGTCACAGGCAAGACGCTCGCTAATGCCGATGTCAATACCGCGAACAAAGACGAACTTCTTTTCGCAGTGCCGAAGCTTGCTGCGCCAATCCGTGAGGCCCTCGGAGATAACACGCCGGAATCAGTGCAACTCGAGAAGGCGGCGGGAGCCTTCAGCAGCTCATCCTTGGCAGCTGTGCACCAGTATGGGATTGCGATGGAACAGTTGTGGGCAGGAAATTCGGAAGAAGCCCTGAAGTCGTTTTCCAATGCTATAGCGTTGGACCCGAACTTTGCGCGTGCCTATGGGGGAATGGCCTCTGCGTACGGAAATCTTGGGAAGACACAGGATCAGGAGAAGTATGTCAAGCTGGCCATGGAACACGTGGACCGTATGACGGAGCGGGAGCGCTACCGCGTGCGTGGCCTCTATTACTACGCCACTTCGAATTACCCAAAATGCATTGAAGAATACGGCGAGCTCGTCAAACGCTTCCCTGCCGACAATATTGCATGGGGCAATATGGGCTCTTGTTATGTGAATTTGCGCAGAATTCCCGAGGCTGTTTCGGCGGTCCAGCGGGCCGTCCAGATTACCCCACGAGGTGCTTTGCAGCGGCTGGTTCTCTCATTTTATAGTTCTTACGCTGGGGATTTTGTCGCCAGCGAACGCGAGGCTCGGAAGGCGCTAGAGCTCAGTCCGTCCAGTTTGGCCTACCTGGCTCTCGCGGAAGCGCAACTGGGGCTGGGTCAGATGCCTCAAGCCGCTGAAACCTATCAGAAACTACAAGAAATGAACGCGGAGGGTGCGTCCCTCGCTGCTTCTGGTCTGGCGGATATCGCTTCATACGAGGGACGTTACGCAGATGGCGTCCGAATCCTTGAGCAGGGAGTCGCCGCAGATCTGGCTGCCAAGAACACGGACAACGCCGCCGAGAAGCTTGGCGCTCTCGCTCAATTGCAAATCTTGCGTGGACAGAAAGGGCCAGCCGTCGCTGCCGCCACCAGAGCTTTGGCTATGAGTCAGTCCGTACCGGTCCGACTCCTGGTGGGGCGAAGTTTAGTCGAGGCGGGAGAAACCGCAAGGGCACAGAAGATTGCCAGCAGCTTGGGTTCTGAGCTCCAACCGGAATCTCAAGCGTACGGAAAAATCATTAGTGGTGATTTGGCCTTGTTGCGCGGAGACAAGAACGAGGCCATCAAGATGTTCACTGACGCCAACCAACTGCTCGATACGTGGATTGGCAGGTTTGAGTTAGGCCGCGCCTATGTTGAAGCAGGGCGCTTTGTCGAGGCGGATTCAGAGTTTGACCGATGCATGAAACGGCGGGGCGAAGCCATTGAGATGTTCATGGACGATGCTACCACGTTCGCTTATTTTCCACCCGTCTATTACTACCAGGGACGGGTGCGAGAGGGTCTCAAGAGTCCGGGGTTTGCGGAATCGTATCGTACCTATCTCGGCATCCGCAGTAAGGCCACTGAAGACCCATTGGTGGTTGACATTCGCCGCCGCCTTCGGCAGTGAGATAGCGAAAAATCCGGTCGGGTTGGAGCGTATCCGCTCGGTGTTTGCGGCGCAGAAGAGCAAGAGTACAAGACATCAGCAAACTGAAAATGCCCGGCATTCGCCGGGCATTTTTGTCTAGAAGAAGAGCCGATCTTTGGCGTTCATTCTGCCTACTGTAATTTCAATCCCGTTCGCTCCACCTGTCCGCTGTCCAAGTCCAACTCCAGGACGTAGCAGCCTGCGGTTGTAGTTTTCGTGTCCCAGTTGAAGACGAACTGGTTGGTCGAAAAACGGAACGTGCTGGCCCCCTTGGCCCCTGCCGTTGGCGAATACAAGGTCGTTGCATTAGCCGGACAAGTTGCAGGGCTGTTGAGTGAACACCCGGCAACCACATTGACTTGCGAGGGCCGGCAGGTGCCATCCGCTTGTGGCGCAAACGGGCCGACACCGTACAGCGTGTTTGCGTTTAGGTTGGTCACGAGGTTGCCAATGCTGTCTTGTAGCGTCCACTTGGTCGTCACCGACTTCCCCAGGTTAAACAGCCCCGAGTAAGAGTTGGGGTTAGCAGGGTCTGCCGTCACCAACGGCGAGTAGAACCCTGTGAAAACGTATGGCGGAGCGCAATCCGTCTGACTGACTGAATTCGAAGGCACACTTTCCCTGCCATCTGACAGCAAGGCGGTCACGACATACGTGTACGTTGGGCCGCAGGTGACATTCGTGTCAGTGTAGATCAGCGTATTGCCAGGCACGCTGGCAATTGCAGGAGGAACTGCAGTACCGTTGGTTGCCCTGTAAATGTTGTACGAACTGATTTGCCCGAAAGTTGGCGCAGTCCAATTCAATTGAATGTAACGCGGTGGCGCTGTCAGCGTCGCTGTCAGGAAGCGGGGAGGCCGGACGGCGGAGTTCGCCGTTGTGAAGGTAATCTCACCGTCCTTCGTGCCGGTACCAAATGTCTTAGTCCCCGTACCAAACGTTTTTGTCCCAGTGCCGAAGGTTTTCGTCCCCG
>JBPYDQ010000224.1:0-2496 GCA_051986135.1 Terriglobales bacterium
CATAGTCGGCAGGACCTAAGTGGGGATCGGAAGATTGCAGCGCTTTGGTGACGGCGACAAGAAGGCGTACAGGCTCGGAATAGTTTGTTTGGAGGTATAGGTCACGAAACTGGCCGATAAGATAGACCCAATCGACGGGGGTGCGATCATGGTGTCGATGATTGCCACTATTCAGCACGATCTGCAACTCGTACCAGGCCGCTGAAAGGTATTCGTTACTCAACGCGCTGCCGCCGACTCCGGTCGGCCCGCTCGGGATGTTCGCAGCTGCAGGAGCGGTGTCCCCGGGAACGGAATTGCACCAAGTACGCGAGTCCGCATTAGCCCCGAAGAGTTCGCGCCCTCGACCTTCGAGGCCAAACTCCTGAGTCATCTCCCAAGTTTTCACCAACTGCCAAAGCTGAGTGGAGTAAACCTTGTCGGTGAACTCCGCCGACCACACCATTTTTGGTTTAACAAAATGTCCAAGAAAGGCGCGTCGGGTTTGCGACCATCTGGCGAAAGCGGAAACAACAGGAGCAATGTTCGAGCCATGAGTGGAGGCCGTAATCAAGAGTGTACGCACCGAGGTCCTCGGTCGAGGACTGGATTTGCCCGGCGGACCGGTGCCATCGTACATTGCAGCAAATTCGCTCTGTCCGAAAGCTGGCCCCCAAGCATCTTTGGGATGAATGCGTGGCAGCCACTGGCTCCAATCCGGCAATTGCAAGGCGATCGGAATTTCCCGAGCGTTAAGATTGCCGTCGGGGCGAAAGACGTCTGGCGTGATTTGACCCGCGAGCTCGTGAAGGTCGCGAACGCTGCCGGCTGATGTTGCCGCGTTCACGCGTGTTCGATGCTGAAGAACCAGATATTGCAATGCATCCGTATCCCGGTTGAGGATCCAAGCGAGTCCAGCGCCGGCCGCCCAATTCGAGACTGGCTGTTCGTCTAGTCCGGGCCCAGGTTGGTAAGGCGGATTCCACGGTCGACCCGGACTCGGAAGCGGCAGGCTGCGGATGTAGCTGGCGATCTGTTCGCCCTGCAGGGTGGTAAGACCATGGAAACGCGAGCGGGCGATAATACTGGCGTTGGAGAAATTGAAATATTTCAAATCGAGCCCATTGTGTGCATGACAGTCCGCGCAGTGCGCCTGAATGCTCGGACTATTTTGGAGACCGCTGGCCACCAGTGAAGCCGTATGCCAGAGTTCCTGCCCCGCATGGATGGAGTCTGCGTCAGTTAGTGGGGCTGTCCAAGATTCAGGAGCATCCTCCACAAAATCGATGGGCGGGAGGACCTTGCTTCGGTCCTTCGTTACGAAGTTCCAGGCAAGGACGCGATAACCACTCGCAAGTCCGTCAGACTGATTGAACCGAAAGCGGACTATGTTGCCACCCGCGACGACCGTGCCGCTCGGAAGAGGTAGAATTAGCTCGAGCGTCGAGAAGCCTCCGCCAATGCCGCCGAAAGTCCTGCCGGGTTCGGCAACCGACACAGTGTCGTTTCTGAGCGGTATCCACAAGCTGGAATTTACTTGGACACTCGCTTGCGCTGGATATCGGAGCCCATGCACCTGTAGCCATAGAGATCTCACCGTCCCGCATTGTGCCGCCGTGAGAGTAACCGTTCGGCTCGCCGTCGTTCCGTCTGCACCCAAGACTTCGATCGGCAATAGCATCTTGCCAGAGGTGGCATCCGCAGAGCCGATGGGAATCGTTAGGACAGCCAGAAATAGGCGGACAAGCAGTTCAGACCACATATTCTCCGTCCATTACCATGATGATGCCACACGTGCGGCCTGCAATTCAGGGCTTTGTCTTATTGACGCTGCACAAAGAAGGAATTCGCGGACTATGTCGTATGTGCCTGCCTCATTCGGGCCGAGTTCTATCCCGATCGGTCGTCGAGCAATACAACCTGGTCACAGCAGCCGTCCTATGGGTCCGTCTAGAACTTGTACTCATGGCCAGTTATCCTGCCTCGACGGAGTCCCGGTATGATAATTCGTGCAGAGCTCCCATTCCGATGGGGATGATATATGGAAACAAGGAAACAGAAACCAATATTACCTGCGGTTATCGTTGTGCTTCTCCTTGCACTCTTAATGTTTATGCTAGTCAGCCGAAAACATCAAACTGGGGGCTCTCATCCGCAATCTACAACGCAGGATCGATAAAACGTGGTGTAGGTACATCCTGCCCACGTTCGCACGCTGAACTTCCCAACCGGACTTTCCCGTGAATGAGCTCTAAGGTTTGCGGTTCTCGAGCGTATAGTGAGCTTGAAGATAAAGAATGATTTTCTGTGTGCTGTCGTCGGGAATCGCTGCTCCAAAAGTTTTGTTCATCTTGTTTACCTCGGCTCCCCAGGTTGCCGCAGGAAGTGTCGGTTGCATGGTGATGTAGCTCAGGCTGTGGCAGGTGTTGCAGTAAACCCGAACCTCCTGTCTGCCATCGCCGGAGGCGAGATCTGCACCAGGCACTGGGTAGGCTGAAACCTGATAGTTCGAATCCG
>JBPYDQ010000225.1:0-3430 GCA_051986135.1 Terriglobales bacterium
TTGCAGGTTGGCCATGGCCTCGAGCGCATGCGTGGTGGGAAGATTTGCGTGAATAATGCTGTGGCGCAATCCAACATGGGGTTGCTCTTGCTCGACTTGCGCGTAGGTATCAACCACCCAGTCCATCGCACGGTCTCCAACGGCGTGGGTGCCGACCGGAACACCGTTCTGATGCAGAAGTCGAACCATATCGCGGTATAAGAAAGGATCCACTTGCGGGTAGCCAGTGTTGAGTTTGCCATTCGTTGTCACGTCCGGAGCTTTGCCGTCGCGCAGCCACGGATCGTAGACCCAACCGGTGCGAGCGCCACCGGAGCCGTCCATGTAGATCTTGGCGCCGCAGGAAAGCAAACGATCATTGCCCAGGCTGGTAGGAAGGCGAGGAACTGCATTGATCTCTGCGAGCGCGTTTCGGGCCGACTCGACTGTCGAGCCAGCATGCCACAGCACGCAAATGCGCTCTTTAAGCCTGCCATCTTCGAGCAGCGATTTGTACGCATTCCAATGCATCGGGGAAATATCCGGATCCTTGACCGCGGTAATTCCTTCTTTGTGCAATATGTCCTGAATGTAGAGAATGCCATTACGCATCTGCTCCAGCGTCGTTGGCGGGATGAGGCGCGTTACCGGGTCCATCGCAGCTTCTTCCTTCAACACGCCGGTGGGATTGCCGCGAGAATCGCGGTCGATGGTCCCGTTCTTGGGATCAGGCGTCGCGGCTGTGATGTCGGCCCGCTTAAGCGCTGCTGAATTGGCAACCCCGTAATGGCCGGTTGTATGAATCAGCCATACGGGATTATTTGGAGCAACGGAATCCAGGTCGGCAGCGGTCACATAACGATGCTCCGCCAGCTTACCCTCATCCCAGCCCGCTCCGGTTACCCATTCTCCTGGTTTGACACTCTCGATTTTCGCCTTCACACGCGAGAGAACGTCGGCGACAGAGGTGGCGTCGGAGAGCTTGACGGCGTAAAGCTCTTTTACCCCTCCATCTGCAATGTGGGCATGAGTGTCGATCAGGCCGGGAGTTGCGGTACGACCGTGGAGGTCGATCATGCGCATATTTGAAGTGTCGCCCGCGAATTTCAGTATTTCAGCATCGCTTCCAACTTTCACGATGATGCCGTGGCTGATCGCCACCGCCTGCGCGATCGAATCTTTTGCATCGACGGTAATGATATGTCCGTGTATCAGAAGGAGATCGGGCGGAGTGCTTTGTGTTGAGCTAGTTTTATGCAGTAACGTCGTGAGCAGCAGAACGATTATGCAATTCCGTTTCGTAGGCAGTGGCATAGTCTCAGGCTTAGTTATTTAAATTTCTCTGACGTGAGCTCGATATGAACCTTTCGACGAATTCATTCGCTTCGGACCCTTCCGCCGTCCCAAAGTTCCTTGTAGATTGGAACCAACTTATTGGCCTCCCGCGAAGCAATCGTCCAACGAAATTCGTAACCGTCGCTGAAGGCGTAGAACGTGACGCCGGTCAGCGGCAGCTACATTGCCTCGGAACCCAACCTCAGCGGCATTATCCGAGCAAAAGAGTGCGTCTTGCAGGCGTGACTTGTCAAGAATTTGCTCTCCGCCAATGTCGCTGTCTCCCACGTTCAGAAAACTGCCAATCTTGGCGATATCGTCTTTTATGAAGAATAACCCATAGTTGCCGCTCGGCGGACCAGTCGCACTGTTCCAGTTCGGATTGCAGTTTTGGCAGTGAGCCGCGTTTGCTCGACGAAGCAGATCGCCAGGCACTCCAGAACCTGCCAACATCACGATGAAAGCCACGTTGTGATCGAGCGGCCACAATTGGCGCACTCACGCCTCCCTCACTGCGTCCGAGCAAGCCGACCTTGCGAGGATCGACCTCAGGGCGTGCGCGCAGCTACGAGAACGCAGCTTGTGCATAACCGGCAAAACACTGGTCATTGCCGTGGCGTAGTTGCCACCCGAGCGTCCTACACCCCGTTTGTCGTAGCGCAGGACGGCGGATCCCTTGCGCGTCAGATAGTCGCCCGATAAGAGAACCGGCCGATGTCCAGTAACCAATTCGTCGCGACCGTGCGGTCCCGAACCGGCGATCGGCACCACACCGGGCACTTTCACCGCGCCCTCGGGAACAGTGAGGTTTCGCTCAAGCCTGATTTCCGCTGCCTTAATTTCAAACGCGACTTCATCTGCGCGATAGGGGATAGGGTTTTGCGGATTCTAGGGCCGGTGAAGTTCCAGTTCCGCGGCATCCTTGACGCGTTTCAACATGAACGGCTGACTCGCTCCGCCTTGCTTGCAGGTTCCTCCGATGGTCGTCCAGTCCGGTGAAGTGGTTCCCCGGAAAACGCCGCCAAGCTGGTGAAGCTCGAGCGTGAGGGAAGATCCGTGCCTGGTCACAACTGTCGCGGGAATGCCCGCGACGCCCTGGTCGGGACTGTCCATTGTCGCCGTGAGGCCGGCCTGAGTGTTCGTAATGTGGAAGACGATCCGTAATTTCACATCACCGGCATTGGCTGTTCCGATCCATGCACCGTCGATGGCGTAGCGGGATTGTGCATAGGCTGGACCGTGGCGCCATTGGCTGCTCGTGTGAACACTAATGGTATCGCCTGCCCTTGCGACCACGTTCCGCTTGTCGTGATCGCTGCCGCGTTCAAGATACCTTCATACGAACCGTTAACAGATTCCACAGTGAACTTTACCTTTGACTGACTCGGTGACATCGATGTCACAGGAATGCCGTTCATCCCCTGGTCGACGCCGCCCTGCCAGTCGCCGATGACATCTTGAGCTATTGCCGGGTGCACCAGGCACACCAAGACCGCTGCAACGATCAGTATCCGCCGCATAAATCTCCTCCTCTTTTTCTAGTGATCCGGTTTTGCAACTAACCCATGGATTTCGCGCCGTTTTCCTCATCCGCCAACGACAGCAGCCGCGCTCGCTCGGCTTGCAGACGCGCTACTCCTTCGATCTCGTTCAGCCACCACACAAACGCAAAAAATGCGGTGTAAATCGCCGGCAGAATGGAGTCTTGCCACCGGATACCGCCCGAGCGTGCGTGATCCAGCAGGACGCCAACCGTGCCGATCAGCAGTCCAACGTAGGGCGGCAGCAGATACCAGTACTTGACCGACTTGAGGAGCCAGATCTGACGGTCATATCGTTCGACCAGCCGCCGCCTGTAAGCACTCAGATCCTGGCTGGGATCGGCATCGGCCGGACGGTGGCCGTAGCGCAGGAGGAAATACATGATCCAAATAGCGCTCGCAGCGATCACGATGAAGCCCGCGCGTTGCACTCCGTCGTGAGTGCGTGCAGCAGACAGCGCGTACATAACGGCCACGACCGTAGCCCCAGCGCACTCCAGGAAGTTTCGAACGCGGATAACGCGGTCGAATCGCTTCGCCTTTTTCTCAATGAGTTTCATGAGTTCTTCCCCTTT
>JBPYDQ010000226.1:0-5438 GCA_051986135.1 Terriglobales bacterium
TAAGCGACAGGAAATCCGGTATTTCATCACCGAGGAGTCTTCCCATCTCGATCGATGCTCTTCGATGTGAGCAAGAGCATGAGCGACAAAAATCGGCATGGAGTGAGCAGCGCTCGGGAGGTTTTCAAGAACACAAATTCAGAAGACGAGTATTTTGGAGTTGGCTTCTCTAATCGCCCGCATTTTCTGGCTGGACCCTCGATTTTTTGGTTGAGCGACATCACCTACAAGACGGGCGGCCGCGCCATAACCGTTGATAACCGAGCCAAGCTTCCGAAAGAATGGCGCGTTAGAGAACTGTTCAGCATGCCGGGTTGGTCAAGTTCATCTCGCGCAGCGCTACGACCAACAATTATGACGGCTGGGAAGGCACCATGACAAACTCGCTTTTTCTGCGTCTCAATGAGTCGATTTCTGACAAGCGATCTCATGACCCTGTATTCATGCGAGAAACCCTAAGCCGGTGCGCGAATTCTGTGTTCTCTGCTACAAGGTATTTTGCCGCGCGAGCCTCGGTCGGATTTTTGGCGTCGACGGCAGCGAACCCGTTGATGCCAAACAACCTTGCCCTCGGTGCTTACGCAGTTGAAAGGTAAGTGAGCTGAAATATTCGAGTCTAATCCTCCGTGACCTAAGGTGAAGTGCAGCGCGAAACCCGCGGCGTGCTGGAGTAACTCGAGTGTCGTCCAGAAGGCTCGGCCGTCCGGAAGACTCGTTGCTCCCCAGCTGTTGCCGTCACTACGCTTTCAATCTCGCGTCAGGGTCTGGCGCTAGAAGTGGGCGCCAGGCGAGGGGGTAGTCGACCGCTATCAGTACGATATCATCTTAGGATTTCAGTATCGGACGAACGCGGATCACTTTCTCGGGAGCCTGCGAGAGCGGGTAGCAAAGTTTGGACTGGAGTTACAGGCGGATGAGAGGCACCGGATCGAATTCGATTGGTTTGCCGAAAGGACCGGAGACGTAGGGGAGAAGGTAAGCGCGAGATGTCCGACTACCTCTAGGCTTCACGCATATTAGCGGGAAAAATGGACTAGGCCCTTCATGGTACGCCGCACGACGAATCTCGTGCGAGTCGAACAGGCGTGTGCACGATCATGTGCCCCAAACCGGAAGGTGGCTCGACTCGATCGTTCAGTGACACTTCCACTACCTTGCGGTACCAGGAAACCTCTATAGAGTCTCGGTATCGAAATCGGGTGCTGGCATTATGGTGGCGCGCTCTCGCCGCCGTAGCCAGAAACACCGGATCTCGTGATCGAACACCCTCGCATTGGCTCAGCGTTGGCTTCCTCAACCGGCATCATCCTTTTTCTGACGTTCGCTTTCCCGCTACACATCCGAGATAAGAACCGGATGCGCAAACGAGCAGCTCGTCCGAGTCCCTGGGGGTACTGCTCGAGTGGTATCTCTATCGCGATCAGTCGTATAATCGTCGCGCACCGCACGCGGGAGGTGACCAATGTCCGCTCGCATGACGATCTTTTTCCTCATCGTTCTGGTGGTAGCTCCCCTAGTTCATGCAAAAAACAAGAAAAAGCAATTGCTACCGGACTATGTGCTGAAGGCGCAGTCGGTTCTGGTCGTGATTCATCCCGATGCCGGGGAGCCTCTTACAAATCCGACAGCAAATCGAACGGCGCAGGACAATGTGGAAAAAGCACTAACGGAATGGGGCAGGTTCAGGCTGGTGATGGATGCCCAGACTGCGGACTTGATAATCGCGGTTCGGAAGGGACACGCCGGTGGCCCGACGGTGAGCAACTCCCCAACTGATCGTCGTCCGGTCATTCTTCAACCGAGTGATGGAAATATTCGCGTAGGGGGTCAGCAAGGTCGTCCGCCCGATCTTTCCAACCCTGGTCTCGATCCATCAGCCGATAGAGGGCCGCGAATCGGCAACGAAGTTGGGCCCTCGGAAGATACCTTTGAAGTCTATATGGGCAAAGTCGAACATCCCCTGGATGGGGCACCGATCTGGCGCTACATGGGAAAGGGCGCGTTGAACGGTCCTCAGATCCGGGCAGTCGAGCAGTTCCGGAGCGCAATCAGCGAGTCCGAAAAACAGCATCAGCAGAAACCCTGAGCGCTGCCATACCGCAATCACAGCTTGAGTCTCCACTATGGAGTTACCCTCGCGCTTCCTTGTAGCGGGAGCCGTGGATTTCGTCGACCCTTTCAGCCGACAAGCGCAACTGCGCGGTCGTCGGATTCGCCGCCCCCCGCTCTTCGGAGATGGCCAGCTTGATTTTTCTCGCCAGTCGAACGATCTTCACCAGGGTCATGGATTTGCCTGCTCCCGAAAGCTCAAGCTTCGAGGGAGATTGCCCTCCTCTTCCTGGGCCGCCTTCTGTGTAGGATGGGACGCCGCTACTTAAACCCAGGATCGAATCGGCCTACAACAAACCTGCTCACCTGATGGCCCTTCCACTTGTGCGTGAGATTCACTATTGCTTGGGTGGGTCAAATCTGGGGCGGGTCATTTCTGCCAAGCACCCAAGGGCTTATGCTATCGAGTGACTGTGCAGTAGAATTCTTCAAAACTCCGCATAAAACGCCCTCGAAGCCTATTCTGGTGAGCTATGTCCTATAATTCTAGCGATCAGCTCAGGAAGCGATTTCCGCATAATCAAGTATAAGGAATCGGTTAGCGGCGGAACCAGTTATGTATGCTGCCGTTGTACACAACCTCGGGGAACTACCTCGATGTGAGCAGTTTTCCGAGCCGGTCGCGGGTGAAGGGGAAGTCATCGTACATGTGCATGCCGCGTCGCTCAAGCCTGTAGACAAACAGGTGGCCGGCGGCTCGCACTACGCCAGCCCGCGCCAACTCCCCTTTGTCTGCGGTACCGACGGGGTTGGACATCTTAGCGATGGGCAACGGGTGTTCTTCGGTGGATGCCGCTCACCTTATGGCGCGATGGCACAACGCACGGTTGTGCCGAGGGCATTCACCTTCCCGGTACCCGCCGCTCTGACGGACCAAATTGCTGCCGCCCTGCCGAATCCTGGTGTGTCAGCATGGCTTGCCCTTACGTACCGCGCGAAGTTGGCTCCTGGCGAAAACGTCCTCATCCTGGGCGCGACCGGAGTCACGGGTAGGTTGGCGGTGAGAATAGCGAAACTTCTAGGTGCAGGACGCGTGGTTGCGGGTGGACGCAACCAGCAAACTTTGCAGTTATTGGGACAACTCGGTGCTGACGCGGTCATTCGACTCGACATTCCTGAAAAGGAGCTTCGGGAGTCATTTGTGCGAGAAGCTGGCGCGTCTGGCTTCCAGGTTGTCATCGATTACCTGTGGGGTCAACCCACGGAGGCGCTCCTTTCCGCAATCACGGGCCGAACATTTGCGGCGATCGGAACCGAGATTCGCCTGGTTCAGGTGGGAGAGAGTGCAGGTCCGACTATCTCGCTGCCAGCTGCCGTGCTGCGCAGCACCGCATTAACAATTCTTGGCACAGCTGGCATTCCAACCCGTGCTGTTCTTGCCGATGCTTTGCAGCGAGTAATGGCTTATGCCGCCAATGGAGAACTTCAGCTGGACACCACGGGTATTCCTCTAGCGGATGTCGCAAGCGGATGGCAGCTGAACCAATCGGGTCGCCGCATAGTCATCATTCCTTAGATCCGGCTCATCGCACATGACGTCAACAGCAGCATTCGTTCGCCTTGGCGATCGGATGTTTGCGAGTGAATTAAAGTTAGTTAGACAAAATACGGGTCGGAACCGACGAAATAAATAATGTAGATGCCCTCGTCGTAAGCTCCGCTCCTGGAGCTCTTCCCCGTAACATAGATGGAATTCTGGGCATTGAGCGCCTGAAGGCTCGACATGTGATACTCGATTTTAGTCATAAGAATCTCACCTGGGAGCACCAGCTTTCTGCCCGCGGCCAAATAGCAGGTTCGGCGGATTGCAGTTCCGCGGATGAGGCCCGCTCACGAGCCGTTACGGCGGGCCGTAGTATCGCCAAGCTCTCCCGACGAACGCCGCAAAACGCGTTTATATGTGTTCCATGCACCTTCAACCAATCCCAACCACTTGTCTCGACTCCCCACTTTTTCATTCCTAAGTTCCCCGCTTTATTCACTCAGCACTCGGCGCTGATTCAGTTCGATCCCATTCGACAGGAAGAAATATCGATGAGTTCGGACCGGGTTCAGGTTACGCAATTAATGAATTGAGACACTTCGGGAACGGCGAATTGGAGTCGGTTTGCGCAAGAGTATCCGTCAACAGCGTTCGCTCGCAGGACAACCTGTCAATAATAAAACTTGAGCGCGAGTTGTATGTTGCGTTCGCCCTGAGAACTGTTAATCACACCCAGACCACTACCAAGGAACACGCCAGGGGCATTCAGAATCGGCGTATTCGTAAAATTGAAAAACTCAACCCGAAACTCAAGCCTCTTCGATTGACGGAAGAGGAATTCCTTTTCCAGGCTGATGTCCACCGTACGCAATCCCGGACCCCTTACTGTCCCGACACCACAGGTTCCGCAACGTACCGGGTGCAGCCGGTACGTAAACGGAAGGGTCGAACCACTGGTAGCCAATAAAATTGCCGCTGCCGAATGCCGGCTTCTTTCCAAATTTGCGAGGAGCTCCATTGCAGTTCGCACGCGACCCGCGCGACGCGGATATGGGCGATGGCCTTGTCGAATTCGACTAACGCACCAGCGAGACACTCCAATTTTTCATGAAGGGTTATCTGAATAATGCGCATCGAACATTGGAATGTTTGGGACGGCGAGGGATCGTATTGCACAGGTGATATTGGCTACGCCGACGAAGACGGCTATTTTTACATCGTGGGTATCAGGTGGCACCCTCCCAACTAAAAGTCGGGTTGGCATCGGCAGCCAAACACGACAAAACGCTTGTGGAAAATCGGCAGACTATCCAGGCACAAGATTATCAGCCCCTTCGATTGTTTTTGCCTGATTGACACAACAGTCAGCTTGGATCGCAATCGCCTTCCACGATGGCCGGATTTTGCGCTCTAAGGCCATGCGAGCCATTCTTTCCCTCAGTTCTGATTGGGGCCGAGATGCGAAAGCCTCGCGCCCTCCTTGCCTGCCTCGCTGGGCCGGGGGGACCACGGCGGCGGACTATGCCAAAATGCCGAAGTGGCGCTTTTGCCAGACCTAATTTTTAGCCATGCCTGCCTTGCCTCGGAAGGGCCTGCCCGAGCTTGCCTAGCCGCGCCCTCTGGGGTTGAAGCCCTCGCCCCTCGTGTGCACAACCCCTCAAACTGCCGGTTGGACGCCGGTAGAATCACCTGCCTGCGTTGTAGTCTCGCCAAAAACTGGTGTAGTGGCAGACGACGATGCCGTAAACCGCCGGTAATACTTCCGTACGAGTTCGCGATATTTCGTTTGGCTCACATGCTTCGACGCGGACTTGCGTTCGAGTAGAGCATCGGCCAGTACTCGGGT
>JBPYDQ010000227.1:0-5034 GCA_051986135.1 Terriglobales bacterium
CTCCACTTCGCCACCGCCGACATGACTCGCTACCGCGAGGAGGGCATGGTTCTCACGGTCGACTCTTTCAAAGCCCGGGATTTTCTCCCCCCCAAGGTCAGGACGATTATTAGCCGAGAAGCTACCGGCGTATTCAGCGTTGAGATGCTGGATGAGCTGGCCGGATCGCTCGCTGAATTCGACAAACTGGACCGTTCCCCCTTCCTAGCCTTTCTGGACCCACCGGCCCTCGACGCACGCATCGTCAACCAATTCGCCGCATTCTCGGTGATGAATGACGCGGGTGCCTACCTGGAAGAATGGCTTAACCATCATCCCGCATTGTGTCGGCGAATCATCATTCCCGCGGCGCTGAAGTGGGAAGTCCGCGACAAGCTTGACCAGGCAAATGTTGCCGAACGCATGCTTTTCCCCGGACTCGATGGCTTGTGCCGCTGGCTAACGCGCTACTACACGCCCCGCCAGTTGACCGCGGCCGGGAAGGGCAAACGGCGGCCTAAGCTGCGTTGACTTTCGATCCACTCGGCCGGAAATATTTTGAAGGGGTAGCCGAAAACAGCAAGGGGAAGCAAACAATTCCGACTACAGGGTATGGAGGTACACCAGCAAATCCTGGACCTGCTGCTCGGACAAGACGCCGCCGAAACCGCGCATCTTCGTCCGCCCTAGTCTAATGATCTCACCCACGCGCGCATCGTTCGCGGGTAAGCCGCTTTCAGCGAGGTAAGGCTTCTTGAAAACACCCTTGAGACTAGGGCCCTGTTTATTGCTGGTTGAATAGGGCTCATGGCAGCGATCGCAATAATTGTCGTAGAGTCGCCGGCCGGCCGCCTGTTGCGGGGTTAGTCCCAGTTCCTGGTCACTTTTACGGCGCGCGGCATTACAAGCCGCAAGAGCAAGGCATGCCGTCGAGATCGCAAGTAAGATTATCGCGGCTCGTCGCTTCGGTAAACGCAAAAAATCTGCCCTTTCCCTCAACCTTCCCCGCTCGTCCAGAAGTACAATAATAAAAGCTATGACGGTTGTGGTGAAGCGCGTGTACGAAGCCGCCGGAAGAAACGATGGCAAGCGCGTGCTCGTGGACCGGCTCTGGCCGAGAGGCTTGAGCAAGCAGGTCGCCGCCGTCGATGAGTGGCTTCGCGATCTAGCCCCTTCCGACGAACTTCGACAATGGTTTCATGCTCAGCCCGAGCACTGGGAAGAGTTCAGGAGACGATATTTGCAAGAACTCTCTGACAGTCGAGCCCGGGCCGCGCTGGATAAACTCTATGATATCGAGCGCCGGGGCAAACTGACCCTGCTGTTTGCCTCAAAAAACGTCGATCGGAATAACGCCGTTGTATTGCGTGATCTGCTGGAAGGAGCGCGTAAGCCACCTACCGGCACCGGTCCCACCGCGGCCCGAGCCATGCGGGTGCGCCGCGCCGCCAGCATCCCCAGACACTAGCTATGGTGTTGCACCCTTTGCCTTCGCCTCGCGGAGCTCAACCGGGCCGGCCTCGCATTCCCGCCTGGCGAGCAGTGGAAGAAAGGCAGAAGCAACCGGCAAAGGAATGGTGGGTAATTGCCCAATCCGACCACGCGGGGCTGGCCGGAGATTTGGCCGCACAGCTCGACTGCCCGGGAATTCCCAGCCTGAGCGCAGAGGTAATTCGCGCCATCTCCGCTCACGACGCGGGTTGGGCCGAGTTCGATGCCGCGCAAACAACAACCCTCGACGGCGCCGAGAATCTGCCGCCTCCATTATCATTCTTGGAGATTGCTCCCGTCGATTTCTTGGTGGCATGGATCGATTCGATCGAGGTGGCAGAGCGCATCGGCGCCATGGGAGGAATTATGGTGAGCGATCATTTCAGCCGTCTTGCGCGAAGCCGGCTCGCTTCTCGATACGACACTGCGGAAGATGTACGGCGGCTGGACCAGTTTCTTTCAGGTGAGTCCCGCCGCCGGACTCGATTGCGCCCTCAGGTTCAGGCATCGGCCACGGATGTTGAGGCGCTGACGAATATCTTGCAATTCTGCGATTTGGTCTCGCTGTATTTGTGCTGCGGGGCAGATGAGCCGGCGACATTTCCCCAGCCGTTCGGTGAGACCATGATCCAGGTGCGCTCGGAGGGAGATGCGTTCCTGTTCATGCCTCCAGTGTTTGGCCGCGGCACCGCCCTGGGAGTGAGCGCGCGCCGATATCCGAGTGGAAAACAACTTGGGACGCTGCCCTTCCTCGTGGGATGACTTCTTTTATCCAAGCTGGGCTCGACAAGATCCGTCCCGCTGGAACCTACTGGGTCCAGCGCCGGAACAGCAGTGCGCCGTTGGTGCCGCCGAATCCGAAGGAGTTCGACATCGCGTACTCGAAGGAACCTTTGCGCGACCGGTTCGGTATGAAATCCATCCCGGCCGTTTGCGGGGCTTGATTTTCGAGGTTGATGGTGGGGGGCAGAACCTGATCCCTTAGCGCCAGCACGGTAATTCCCGCTTCCAGTCCGCCGGCCCCGCCGAGCAGATGCCCGGTCATCGATTTGGTTGAGCTGACCAGGATCTGGTCGCCGAACAGGTTGCGGATGGCGGTTGCTTCAAGTACGTCGCCCAATGGCGTCGAGGTGCCGTGGGCATTTACGTATCCCACAGCGCTCGGTTCCAGCTTGGCATCATGGAGGGCATTGCGCATCACGCGATATCCGCCCTCGCCTTCGGGTGCAGGCTGTGTGATGTGGAAGGCATCGCCGCTCATACCGTAGCCCACGATTTCCGCCAGTAGCGGGGCACCCCGTTTCCTGGCATGCTCGAGTTCTTCCAGAATCAAAATCCCGGCGCCCTCGCCAATAACAAAACCATCACGGTCGATGTCCCAGGGGCGGCTCGCTTTCTCCGGATCATCGTTGCGGGTGGAGAGCGCCCGCATGGCGGCGAATCCCCCGACTCCCATGGGAGTAATGGCCGCTTCGGTGCCGCCGGCAATCATGACGTCGGCATCGCCATGTTGGATAATGCGCACGGAATCTCCGATGGAATGCGCACTGGTCGTGCAGGCCGTGGCTGTGGCCTCGTTTGGACCCTTGGCGCCGTAGCGCATGGAAACATGCCCTGCGGCGAGATTGATGATGGCGGCAGGAATGAAAAAGGGAGAGATTTTTCGCGGGCCGCCGTTGATCAGGTTCGAGTGTTCGCGCTCAATAACGTCAAAACCGCCAATACCCGACCCAATATGCACACCCACACGCTCGGCGTTTTCGGGCGTAATCGTCAAGTGTGAACACTTCAGCGCCTCGTCACTGGCCGCCAACGCCAGGTGGATGAAGCGGCCCATCTTCTTAAGTTCTTTTCTCTCGATGAAGTCTAGAGGATCGAAATTCTTCACTTCAGCCGCTATTTGACAGGCAAATTCAGAGGCATCGAACTGGGTGATGCGGCCTACACCACTCTTGCCGGCGAGCAGATTACGCCAGGTCTCCTCGGTGCTGTTGCCCACGGCACAGATGAGGCCAAGGCCGGTGACGACGACGCGACGCAAACTTACTTGGCCCCTTTCGCGTGCTTGCCGATGTAATCGACCGCATCCTGCACGGTCCGGATTTTTTCCGCGTCTTCGTCGGGAATCTCAATATCAAAGGCCTCTTCAAAGGCCATCACCAGCTCGACCGTGTCGAGCGAGTCGGCGCCCAGGTCATCCACGAACGAGGCGTTGGGCGTAACTTCGCCTTCGTCGACTCCCAACTGCTCCACGATGATCTGCTTCACTTTCTCGTCAACGGCTGCCATGTGTTTCCCTCTCGCTGGCCATATCGAACCCACGGTCCGGCCAAGATCCTCGGCTATTTCGCCACTCTCTGATGTTTATCAGGTCTCTCGAGATCAAGCCTCTCTTCGAAGGCGATCACCAGCTCGACCTGGTCCGCTCCCAAGTCATCCCCAAAGGAAGCCATCGATGTAACCCCGACACTCCTCGACTCCGAGCTGGTCAACTACGATGCTTCACGCTTTCATCTATGGACCCATGGAAGAGTCCCTCCGGGACAAGGAAGTGAGTAGTGTAATGGTCACTACAAATTTATGTAAAGGAAGAGTCCTGAGCAGCGGCTGTCAACCAGGACCGCTCGATCTACCCATCAGCATCCTAAATGGTGCCCGGAACCGGGTCAAACCACCGTGCACTTACAGTTACTCGCCCTGAAACTTGAAACTGGGAACCAGAAACTCGAAACTGAGAGCATGCGAGCGGTGGTCGAGCGGGTAAGCCGAGCCAAAGTTACCGTCAACAGCCAGGTCACTGGCGAAATCGGCCGCGGCTTGCTGGTTCTGGTGGGAGTGGGACGAAGTGATTCCCAGGTCGACGCGGATTATCTGGCCGAGAAAATTGCGGGGTTGCGCATCTTTGAAGCCGATCAGGGGAAGATGGACCGCTCGGTCAAGGATGTTGGCGGTCAGGTTCTGGTGGTGCCACAATTCACGCTTTACGGTGATGCGCGCCGGGGCAAGCGCCCGTCGTTTGATGGGGCCGCTCCTTCCGAACAAGCGCGGGAACTGTATGAGTATTTTGTGGGACGTCTGTGCGCTCGGGGCCTGCACTGTGAAATGGGCAAGTTTCAGGAAATGATGCGCGTGGAATTGGTGAATGAAGGGCCGGTCACCATTCTGCTCGATTCATCCAAGGCCTTCTAAACAATTTCGGCTACCAACAAGAAAGCATGAAGACCGAGATCCTGGAGACCTTCTCCTCCGGGCTTCTGCGTGTTCTTTCGAGTCCTATCCGGGTGTTCAGGCCAGCAGGTCCGCCATACGGGCTGCGTCCCGCGAAGCTCTTACGTCATGCGTGCGAATGATATGGGCGCCTTTGGAAATCACAATGGTTTCCGCAGCCAGGGTGCCGTACAGCCGATCGCCTGCCGGTCGATCATGACCATCCTCAACAAGAGCGCGTCCGACAAAGGATTTGCGCGATGCGCCCACCAGCAGCGGAAAACGCAAGCTGTGGAGTTCATCAAGCCTTTTCAGTAACGGGTAATTCTGTTCGAAGTTCTTGCCGAAGCCGAGGCC
>JBPYDQ010000228.1:0-6087 GCA_051986135.1 Terriglobales bacterium
GGAATGGTGATGCGCAACAAGCGCTACCTCTTCTGGTTCTGGTTGCTGAATCTAACGCTGGCCGAGTTCGGCACCGCGGCTTTTCGCCGCAGTGCTCACGCCATCCTCGACCACAGTCTCTATGCCGATCGTTTGATTCACGGATTCGATGCCGGTGTCCTCTTCGATCTATTGGCTAAACCGGACTTTGGCCAGACGAATTCGATGACCATGCCCGCCGGATATTTCGCGTTCCTCTTCTTCCTGTTCACCGCCATTTTCCTTCCGGGCGTCGTCGCCGGATACGCCTCCACCTACCGCTTGCCTCGCGAAGACTTCTTCCGCGCCTGCGGACGCAATCTCTGGCGCTTCATCCGCATCATGATCGTCGCCGGCATCGTGATGGGCATCTTCGCCGGAGCCTTATTCGCTGCCAATGGAGCAATCGTCAAGAAAGCCACAGAGAGCACCAACGAGTTGCTCCCGTTCGAACTGCGGATAACCGGCCTGGCCCTGATCTTTCTGGTGATGACGACGCTCCGCATCTGGTTCGACCTCGCCGAGACCGACACCGTTCTCAACGATCAGCCCGCAGTACGCAAGTCCATTGCTTCGGCCTTCAAGCACACGTTCCGCAGCCTCGGATGCCTGCTGGGCAACTACATGCTCTCAACCTTCGTCGCAGCGATCTTTCTGCTCGGCGGGCTTTGGATTTGGATGAAGTTCGTCGCGCCGGAAAGCATCATCGGCGCATTCGTGATCGCGCAGGTCACACTCTTCCTGCTGCTCATCCCTCGCCTCTGGCAGCGCGCCATAGCCGTCTCTTATTGGCAGCAGCGCATGCTGACGCCGGTGGTCGCAATGCGGCCGGCGGAGGCCGCTCCAGTCGAAGTGCCTCTGGTCCCGGTCGCGTCAACCCCGGATGCAGTTCCGGTTGTCTCTGGTTCACCGAGCACCTCGGAGGAACCGCACTAATCGTTGCTGTCACGGCCATACGACCGTGACCTCCAGTCCCCAAGTCCGTGTCACTTCAACTCGGGTTTTCTACAACAGCCGCCAGACTTCTTCGTAGTCGCAATCGATTCAAAGTCAGGCGCATCGTGTGACACGCTGTCAACGTGTCATGACACGCCCACACCCACCGTCGATGAATTCACTATCCTGCGTTCAAAAGGATTCAGCCTTTGGATCTAGGCCGTGGGTGTTGAAAAACTCCTTTTCTGTCTCCAATAGCCAAAATGGCGGTAGAAAATTTCTACCCGAATCGAGAGAAATCGATTGTGGGGCTCTTTAACCCAAGGACGGGGCCCCCCCGCGCGGTTCGGTGACTAACCCGCCTTAGTTAACCGTTAACACGAGTACACTGCTTTTGCCTCCGCTTGTGCAACCTAAATCTGCGGAGTTCCCGCTCGGAGTAAGCACACTCACGTTCACTGCTCCAGGACCGGTAATAACGCTGGTCGTAAGCGAAATTTTCAGCTGCTGGCTGCTGACAATAGTTGCGCTCAGTGCCTTGCCGTTAATGACAACTTCAGACGACGAAACAAACTGGCTACCATTCACCGTGAGCACAGTGCCCTGCTGCACCTGAACAAAACTCACCGTGCTGGGGGAGAGGGACCCGATAAGCGGCGCGGGCCTGGCGCTGCCGCACAAAGGGTTTAGGGTATTGTTACAACCTGAAAGAAACATGACGCCGAGCAGGGCCACAAGCGATACACGGGAGGACATACAAGGCTCCTTTTTGGACCAAACCCCGCTGGCGCCTGGAATGGCTCCTAGGACGAAATCTGCGCCCGCGAACCGGGGTCAGGGTCTGCTGTTGCTGAAACCCCGTATCCGCAAGGAAGTTTTCCGTCCTTTGCAGAAAAATTTCGCCCCTGCTAGGCTCCCCTCGGGTTATGCGCCGCTCAGGAAAGTAACTCGCTGCCTGCCGTGCGTCGCCACCGACGAAATGGCATACGGAAAGCGGTGAGCTGCTCAAACTAGGCATCACCATCGGCGAAAAACCTGCCGCATGTTCCCGGGAGAACCACGCGCACAGCTCGTCTCCATCGATTTTGCGATTGGCGCTGGACATTAGTCATGGTCAAACCGGAAACGGTTGCGAGGATTCGGATGCGGATTGTGGTCACACCAACCTCCACGCTACCTGCTGCAGGATGGCGATGGTTTCGAGCTGGAGGTCAACTCGTGAACGGGTGATCGAACATAAGGTGAGGAGAAGTGCGACCAGAGAAGTAAGCATCGAAGGGGTGAACTCGAAAAGAAAGGCGCTCAGGTACGACGGTAATGCTCGAGTACGGGAGCGTCCCCGCCATCGCATCCACAAGAATCAATGCGTAGCC
Source organism: Terriglobales bacterium (assembly GCA_051986135.1). Lineage (GTDB taxonomy): Bacteria > Acidobacteriota > Terriglobia > Terriglobales > Acidobacteriaceae > Gp1-AA122. The sequence continues at coordinate 2,328 of JBPYDQ010000228.1, forward strand.
ATCCCCTCTTTGACCCAAGTTCATCGTAGCAGTTCCATCCCAACGCGAAACACCCAACCCTTGAGGCCTCGGGATCAATCTGAACTGAAGACCTATTGAAGTCCTGGATGAATTGAGCGGAAGCCCGCTAAAGGAATGACAACAGAGTAGTCAACAGCAACACGCCCAGACCGAAGCGGAGCTGTTTTCATGGAATGTAACCTCAATTATTAGTTCTATGTCTACTATCTCTGCGCCGCGCGGGACAGTCTCACAACTTCTGCACTAGGCAGTGCTTGATAGAGGACGTAATCTGTGCCATTGGCTCGGACCACATCAACCTGCTGCGTTCGCTCACCCTGCCGAACTTCCACCGTCTTCCATTCATTGGAGACATAAGTTTTCAAAGTCACTGGCAGATCGTAGCTCAAGTCAGCAAGATCACTTCGCAAAACGACCGAGATAACGTCGCCGTCCCGGTAGGAGGCAACTGCGCTCTGCCGGCGCTCACGAATGTATTTGGTGACATCCTGGAAGGTCGCAACCCAAAGGCTTTGTTTTTTTGAGTTGATGTACTCAAAATAATCCTTTAGTTCCTTACCCGTCTTCGGTTTCCATCCAACTCCATCCACGCCATGAAAGACTAGCACCAGCCAGATGTTGCCCTGTGCTGCCGCCTTGTCGACCCAGGACTTCATCAGTTCCATCGGCGTCTCGGTCAGCGGTCCGCGCTGCCACCGCACATACTCCTTGCGGGAAACCACAGGGTCCAAATTATTCGAGCGGTCCAGATCGTCAACGTCTGCATCCGGCATGTAGTTGCGGGCGACCTGGTAGCGCAGCAGCGCGGCGTGGACAGCTCGTTCATTCTCGGTGCCGTAGGGACACTCAACGGAGAACGTGTGCTTGAAGCCGAGGTGGTCAAGGATATCCTGCCGGCTCTTTTCGAGTTCATACGCCAGGTTGGCATCATCAAGAACTGCCAGGCGCGGATGGGTCACGGTGTGGCTGGCAAACTCGTATCCACGGTTTGCTAGCGAATGCAGCTCAGCCCAGGTAATGTTGTTGCGGTCTTCGGGGGAGCTTTCGTGCACACTGGTCGGTGTGAAGGCACCGCTTCGCACCTTCTCATATGCGTCGTCCAACACACGATAGGCCTGGTCCACATTCTTCCCCTCGTCGTATAGCTCGCCAGCACGGGTATGGTACTCGATCGTTCCTTGGTAACCCAAAAAGCCGATCGCCGATGCGCGTTCGAAGAAGTTGTCTTTATTCGTCCGCACACCGGCCGTTTCCTCGATGATTGCTTTCGTTGGGCGACCGACAAACGTGCCGTGGTAATGCGAGCCCGACACGTTTCCTGTGATGATGAAAAAGGTGGCGGGAAAACCGAAGCCATCCATGATTGGCACGGCCACGCGGAACTGATTAATTGACCCATCGTCATAAGTGAGCGAGACTGCTCCGCTCTTGCCGTATTGCCATTTTGCAATTTCCGTCTTACCAACTTGCCCTATGGTGAAAGCTGAGGACGCAATCATCACCCAGGTCACGGCGATTACACCGAGCCTCTTCATCTTGCCTCCTGGCATTGCCAGTGCATTCAAGGGGCTGAGGATACCCGATACACATACAAAAACCAATCGGATTCCCTTCTTCCACGGCATAAGAACACGAAGATTGCAAACGGTTTGAAACTCGAGTAAGAATTCCCTCGACGTTTGACGGAGGTGATGATGCTGGCTGCACACAGAGTTAACAGATTTTTTCCGCGTCACCCTATGTGTCGCACTCTCGCGGTGGGTTGGGTTATGGCAATTCGCCCCTTGGCAATTGTGGCCGTATCAGCCGCAATGGCTTGGTCGTCTCCCTCGTCTGTTGTCCATGTTTGGGAGAAGAAAGAATTAACGTTCACATCCACTCGCCGTTGGGCCAACCCCTATACGGAGGTCACAGTCTGGGTCGACGTTGTGGGGCCGGGTTTCCGAAAGAGAGTCTTCGGCTTCTGGGATGGCGAGCGCACATTTCGTGTTCGACTCCTTGCTCCCATGGCTGGTGAATGGAAATGGCGAAGCGGCTCAAGTCCGACGGATCCCGGCCTATCCGGCTTATACGGAGAGTTTAGGGCGATTGACTGGAGCGAGAAAGAGAAACAACAGAATCCGCTTCGACGAGGTTTTCTTCGGGCCACTGCCAATCACCACGCGATTGAGCAAGCGGATGGCTCTTCGTTTTTTATCATCGGTGATACCTGGTATTCGGCGGGCACCAATCGCTTTCGTTGGTACGACGATGACAAGCAGCGACCGCTCGGACCGGATGCGGGATTCAAGGACTACCTTCGCTACCGCAAGGCTGAAGGTTACAACTCCATCCTGATTATCGCCGCATTTCCCGCCTGGGCGACGGACGGTTATCCAGTCAACCTTTTCATGAATAACAGCGAGCGAACTTGCGTCCGATCGGCGTGGACAGAATATGGCACAAAAACTGCCAAGAACATGGAAAACGAGGGAGGCCGTCCGTTTCTTTTTCCAGGCAAAGTTCCAGGATTTGAAAAGGTGTTCCCCGACATGGATCGCGTCAACCCAGCATACTTCCGCTATTTGGACCGGAAGATCGACTATCTCAATGAACAAGGCTTCATTCCGATCATTGAAGTAGCACGCCGGGACACTGGACAGGCTTGGAAGAAATACTATTCCTGGCCGGATTCTTATTCACGCTATATTCAGTACGTATGGTCCCGTTATCAGGCTAACAACACAATCTTCAGCCCCATTCATTTCGACATCGATGAGGACACAATCCCGGCCAGCGACTACAACGCCGCTGTTCAGTTGGTAATGACCAAATTCGGCCCTCCGCCCTATGGGCAATTGCTTACCGCCAATTCCAATCCATCGACCTTAGTAAATTTCGGCGAAAACTCCTGGGTTACTCTGCACCAGATGGGCAACGAACGTGAGCATGACTGGTACTGGTACCTTACTGAGATCTTTCACTCTCCGAATCCCCAGCCGGCGTTCAATGGAGAGCCGTACTATGCCGGATACAAGGACGTGTTCGGTCTGGGCAATGGCGGGTATCAATACGGCGCAGAAGGCGGTTCAGACAAAGATAATCAATACGTGCGCTCCGCCATGTATGGAAGTTTGCTGTCTGGAGGGTTGGCGGGACATGTCTATGGCGCCGAAGGCATTTGGGGCGCAGACATTGAATCTGCTTCACCCGTCAAAATGTGGGATGCATTCCAGTGGCACTCGGGCGCTGAGATGCAGCATCTGAGAACGTTCGCGCTCTCCATAGGCAGAAAGTTTCAAGAGCTTGAGCCTGACGCAAATCTGGTCTCGCCTAACAAAACACACATTACTTTGGGCTATGAAGGTTGGGCGTATGCCGCACGCACGCCCGACAAGAAAATCTTTCTTGCCTACTTTGAAAAGGCATGCTCGCGCAGCCAGATTCGGGCTGCGCTTCCGCTCAGTTCGTATCGTGCGCAGTGGTTTGATCCCCGAGTCGGGACTTGGCGTGACGCAGGGAACGGCAATGTGGAGTCGTCTTCCACAGGAATCATCCAACTTCCCGATTTCCCGAACGATCGCGACTGGGGGCTGCGCCTCGAATATGCTCGTTAAGTCGCGTCACATCAGCAGCTTACGATAGGCTCTCTTTTGTAAAAGGCATGAACCGGCGGGTAGGCCCTACTGATCATCGGCGGAGCGCCACGCCAGGTTCACTTTTGTTGGCCACACTGGAACGACTAATGGCTGAGTCCGTC
>JBPYDQ010000229.1:0-8713 GCA_051986135.1 Terriglobales bacterium
CCTGGTCAAGCTGGGCGGCACCACAAGCAGTAGAGTTGCCGGAAGCGTCGAATTTGCATCCCCACATAGAGTTGGTCTGGGCTCCACACTGGCCTTTGTCAAGATTGGCCACCCAAAAACCGGAGCCCACAGGCCGGTTCCGGGGATTCCCCGCACCGTTCACCGCAATCAGAAGCTCCCCGCTCCCGGGGGCGCCGTTGCTGCATGTGAAGCTGCCGGTGGTGTTGCTGAACAGGACCCTATCTTTGGCGTCCCAGGCCAATGTCGCTTGGTCGACCTGACCGTCGCCATCGACATCAAGCTGTTCCGCCCAAGAAACCGAACCTGCAGGAGTGGCCATTTTCACATTATTCCCGACGCTCGTGGTCTCGGTCGCGTTCGCCGGAGGCGGCGACTGCGCTTTCTTCTGCATCGTCCCGGGATTAACTTTTACCCCGGTTGCACCTTGTCCCTGGGCAACGGCGACGGCTGTCCCGAGTAGCAGCCCCATGATCAGTGCGCACCACTTGCTAATATCGTTCCTCATGCTTGCTTCTCCTTAATTCGATAGTAGAACCGAATTCAAACGGAACGGGAACTGTAAGACTTGTCAGCATTCTCGCGGCTCACTTCAGTGACTCCGCTGGACCACTCATCGAAGCTGGCGTGAGCCGGTTTTTCTTCCCGCACGCGCAGGCAGATTTCTTGTCGCTCTAGGCAGTTCCCATTTGCACCTTGTTTCGATAGCTTTTAATTTGTCAATGCAACCGGCTCATGTCAGTAGTTCCGATGGGGTTGCAAGGTGTCTGGCGTGAGCCGATTTCTCTCTACTGTGGGTATGTTTTACATTCCCTGTCAGTTCTGGCACTTTTCGCTTTCAACTCGTTCCGATAGATTCGAAGTGAACGTACCCGGAAACGGCTCACGTCATTAAAAAGGTGTGGATGTTTGATCCTACTGGCGTGAGTCCTTGCGGCTCAGGATTTAAGAGGAGAATCCATCGGTTTCCGTGTGCACTCTCAAAACGGTAAGACAGCCAGAGGTGACTTATGGGAGCATCTTCGAATCTCGGAAGCAAAATCACGAGTGAGGTCAGGAGTCGCGCAGGGTGGGGTATTTTCCTCGGCATCGTGACGGCAGCGCTCGGGGTGGTGCTGATTGTGTACCCGCTTTTTGCGGCCACCGTTACCACAATCTTTATCGGCTGTATTCTGCTGATCGCCGGGGTCGTAGACATCGTCCTGGCGCTGCGTGCGCACAAAGCAGGTACGTTCTTTCTGAGGCTCCTGCTCGGTGTCGTGTACTGTTTGGGAGGATTACTCCTCCTTTTCAATCCGCAGTGGGGTGTAGCCGTTCTCACGGTGGTGCTCGGCGTAATGTTGCTCTTTGAGGCCGGAGCTGCGACAGCCCTCGCCTTCCAAGTGAAACCACTTTCCGGCTGGGGGTGGCTGCTTTTTAACGCTGTGATTACCGCGATCCTCGGGTTCTTGATTCTCGCCCACTGGCCTGCAAGTGCTGTCTGGGCCATCGGAACCCTGGTTGGCGCTGCAATTCTGGTACTGGGGATTTCCCGCATAGCCCTTTCCGCGCGCCTGCGCCAAGCGACGGAAAGACTGCAAGACACAGATATTCGACCGCGACGCGCAGCCTAGCAAAAAACCCTGGACGCCGCATGCGGTTGTTGAGGGGAGCCCGTCACCGGGCAACAGAACTACTCGGCTGGTGTAACCGCTGATGCGGTTCTGAAGCAGCTTGCCGTGTTAGTGTGACTCAACGAGACGTCACGAACAAGATTTTCGTTGGATTTGCAGCGATCAAACCACATGTTTAAACCAAAAACAAGCGTAGGCCATCGCATGTGATGCCCAATGGGAAACTAACGAGCTTTCAAGCGGACGTTCGCCCACTCTTCGCCGAAAGCGAGGAAGGTCATTTTGGAAAGGAGAGCTCGTATGTCGATTCGACCCGATCAAACCACTGAACTGAGGTTTGTCGCAACCAATACCCTGATCGTCGGAGACATACAGCGCTCAGTCGCATTTTATCGGGACGTTCTTGGCGCTACGGTACTGCGCGAAGGAGTGCCCACGTTTCTGCGGCTCGGCAACATTTGGCTCACGATCAATGGCGGTGGCGGTCCAACCGACGACAAGCCGGAAGTCGTCGCTTCACCGCCACGAAATACGAATGTCTTAAGTAACTTTCTGAATCTTCGAGTGAGTGATATCAGACGCTACTATGACCTTTGGTCCTCGCGCGGAGCGAAGTTCATCACAGAGCCTAAAGTCCATGCAACGGAATTGCGATGCTATATGCGCGATCCAGACGGCTACCTCATTGAAGTCGGACAAACGACGATGACCCCGGGACCGCTGGACTTGTACGCATAACTCTCGCGCATTAGGGCCTTGCCAAACCGGCCGCCGTGGTCAGTACTAAACCCCCTGAACGCTTTCTTCCACCATGCCTGGCCCTCAACCTTTCGAGGAACTGAATACTGCCAGTACGCCTCGCGCCACTTGTGCGAGGGCTTGTGATCCGATTTGAGTCGGGCCATCTCTAATAGCTTGAACGCTTACCAGGAAACAACGGCCAGAGCGCGGGGATCATCCTTCGTCGACAATTGTCTTTCTTTTGGCGCCCGCTTTAATCGATGCCCTCAACGGTCCGCTCCATTTCCAACGGCTGCCGGGACACGCTCCGTTCGACAGAGCATTCGCTGAACGCCAGCTTGAAAAAGTTATTCCTGGATTTAAGCCACGTGCCAGCAACTGATCTGAAATCAGTTGTACCGGCAGCGTGATCACCTTGGAGGACCGGCCAGCATCTTGAATGGGCTTAAGGGTGCCAGGGTTGACAACGGCTGCAGGGTCGCCTGGAAATCGCTCACCTTCCAGGTCACGACCATCATGCGATGCACGAGCGCCGTGGCTGCGATTAGGCCATCCCGATCAGAGCGAGGATTTGGCACATGGAGAGCCACGCATCGTTGGGCAACAACGGTATCAATCGCCAGAATGCGTCCAGAGAATCAAGGCAACACGTGCCCGTCAATTCAGGACCGAAGGATCGCGCCTTGCTTCCGGTCACGCCGTTCAACGAGAAACGTTCCGATCTCTAGTTCCAATATTGAGACCACGGTCAAATAGAGGATCTCCCTAGCCAGCGCCCGCGCCCACGTTCTGACGCTGCGCTAAGCTTTTCTGCCTTTCCTCAGTTCGTAAGCAACGTTGGTATCGAGAAGTACATTTAGGACAGATCGGGAGGGCGGTGAAGAGCGAGGCGGTTCAAACTCAATATCAGCAGCTTGTGGCATTTGCCAATAAGTCGCGATGCTTTTCTGGCACTGGTAATCCTCTGGTATTCCTCGGCCGTGAGCAGCACCTCAGATGGCCGTCCCCGGTTCGTGATGAAAACTGGTCCCCTCTTGGCAGCTCTCTTTGCCTTGCTCGCGTCCTGATTAAGTTCTCGGGGCGATAACTTTGTAATTGCCTCGCTCGTTTCTTCGTGGCGAGTCCCCCGACGAGGCGACCGCCTTCGACCAGTGCGCCGCCTACTGGTTACTTTGGCGGCCGCTTTTAAGCTTACCGATTCTCGTCGCGCCAGTCGCGACAGCGCAGGTGCGTGGGCGCTACGGTTGATCAACTCAAGGGAGCTGCTCGGTACTCGAGGCAGTAGACGACGCGGAAAAGCCCTCGCGCGTACGGGCCGCCACGAGGTAACTAGAGCGATCGACAGTTGTCATCCCCCTTGAGAAGGTATCCCACGCGGTTGCGATGATCTTCTTCAACGCCGGACGGCGGTCAGCCCACCGGTTTGTTCGGTCATATTCGCCCTTCCGCTTCTCGAGCTAGCCGGGCTTGCACATCTGCGCGGACCGTGCGAGCACGCTTTCTGCGGCGAAGGTAGCGAACAAGCACCAATGTGATCGCCAGGACCACGGCAACCAGGACCACGCCTATGGCCGTAAGGATGTGGATCGAGTTCATCATCGTGAATTTTCCGTTTACGGTATAAAAACCGTTGAAACTGCGGAGAGCCGCAGGAAGGGCCAGAAGATCGTCTTTTTTCATTTGCAAAACATGTTCCTGCGGATGGTATTGAGATTCCCACGGAAACAACTGACCCGCAGAGTTCATCTCAATATGGCCGCCTAGGACGAAAGTTATGGGTCGATTCTGCACGAAGGCCACAACGCGTTCCGCACTGGCCAAATAGGCCTTGGCATTGTCGACGAGAAGGCGGCCCGGCAACAGAAAGTCGCCAGAGAAGAGTAATCCAGTCTTCGGATCATAAAAAGATACTTCAGTCTCGTTATGGCCAGGCGTCGCAATTGCATCGACCGCTCTGTCGCCGAGATTAATTTCCGCCGAACCATTAGGCCAATCGGTGAAGTTGTAGTAGTGCCGAACGCTTCCCGCATCGAATCCGACTATTTCAACGTTTGCCAGGTGTGCGAATTGGCTATCGCCGGCGCGATGGTCAAGATGCCGATGAGTGTGGACGATGAGCAGCGGAAGCTTCGAGGAACCTGGCCCGGGCAGCAAATCCATCACTGTTTTCGCAAGTGGCACCCGGTTGGGATCTGCGATGTCGCCAGTGTCGATCAGGACGGCTCGGGCGGACCCAATCAGCAAATACATGAACGGCGCTTCGAAGGTGGTACACAAGTTCTCTCGCAGGATGAATGTTCGCGGATTGTATGGGTGCACTTGCAGCGGAGGTTGTGCGCTCACGGAGCAGTTCGCCGCACCCTGGTCCCAGTGAACGTCAACGGACCCTAGTGTGAGTTGCGACCAACTGTACGAGGGCACCAGCAGCACTAGGGAAATGAGTCCTATCGAGATGTGGTGGGTTGCTCGCTTCTTCCGCCCCCTGCAGACCATACGTGCCTTCACCGTGCCTCCTCACTGCGACAGAATTCTCGTTCCGCTCCGCCTCCGTTGGCTCGGCAATCGAACCACGGAACTGCAAGTTGCACTTCGTGAACGCAGAGTGACGCTCCTTGCCGAGATGCTGTAGGTTCAGGATATCGAGCCAACGCCCAGGACGGATTTGACTGTAACACCCGTGTCATGTAACGATCGTTACATGCCAACTCATTACGTGTCAAGCCGAAAGGCAGAGCTTCGCGATGCCGCTCTTGCTTATCTACTGGAACACGGTCTCGCGAGTGTGTCGTTACGGCCGTTGGCCGTTCAACTCGGAACCAGCCCTCGGGTCCTTATGTTTCACTTCAAATCGAAAGAGAGATTGCTTCAGGAAGTTCTTGAGGAACTGCACTCCCGTTTGCAGTCTTCCTTCCTCAGGCTAAGTCAGTCCCCCGGCCACGGGGTGCCGCCACTGAAACGCTTTTGGCTGTGGGCCACCGGAAAAAAGAAGTTCGGGTACTTGCGGCTTCTTTATGAAGCGCACATCGTCGCTGCCCAAAACCCGAAAGTGTACGGCAGCTATCTGAAGAAGGCGTCTCAGGACTGGCAGACCCTTGCGTTTCAAACTCTCTCCGAATCTCTGCGCAGCGAGGCAATGGCTACACTCTGTATTGCTGTATTCGACGGACTGATGCTTGAAATGATCAACACTGGCGACCGTCGCCGTCTGACGCAGGCGATGGACAAATTCATCGCGATAGCATCGAACTCCGGTCATCACAAAGAGCAGACTGTCAAATATTCCCTTGAGCCCAGCCTTGCGCGGCGCGCCTAACCACGAATGATCGAACTGTCGTTCTCTTGGCCCGGTGCGTGACAACGCCGGAGTTGAACGAAGTCATGCGGATTTGACCGTCGGTGGTCTCGAGATACTTTCCAGCTGCCTCCTTCCGGCTGGTCGGCAACACTTAACGAGAGCCTTAGCGGACCGCAGCTGTCGCAAACTTTTCCGAAACCACTTATGAACACTCACTGGTCGTGCAGTCCAGAGTAGCTTTTAGGGCGGAATCACCGAGAGAGAACTACAAGTTGGCGCCGAACGCTAGCAGACGACCATCGCAATCCTTCACTACAAACTCACGCGAGTCCCACGGCATGTTGGCAAGTCCGCGCGTGAATTCCACGCCTCGAGTTGCATACTCAGCGTAAAGCGCGTCCGCATCTTCGATGAATACGTACGCGTCGAGCAGTTCGTCAGAATATTTGTTGGGATTGGCTGTAGGAGGTTCTGCACAGCGGAAGTGAATCGCCTGCTGGTCGCGGGCAACGATTGCGTAAACCGGGGGGTCCTGCCACGTGCCAAGACACTTGAAGCCCAGCTTATCCTCATAGTAGGTAAGAGTGCGGGGAATGTTACTGGTAAAGAACTGCGGTGCGATCCTACGGATCATGCGCTCAAGTCTACTATAGGTTAATGATAGCGCCCACCGCGGGTGACCGGACTTGTTCTCCTCAGAGTCGCGAGAACGGCGTTCTGGAAACTCGTAAAATTCCGCATCGGCAAGGGAAACAGAATGGATCTAGTGCGCCCCATTGAGCTAAGAGGTGAATCAAACAGTGGTCTTAAACACGACTCCACAACCTTGGTATCCGCACCGGCCACCGCCGGTCGCAGCATGCCGTAAAGGGTGGCCCTCACCATCTAGGATGACACTGTTAGGGTTGCCACCTCCGATCCGCCGGTGAAGGCATGCAGCACCGGATAGCTTGTCTCTCGCATCCAGCTTGAATACTACGCGGGAGCCCGGAACTCCGCCCGCAGTGCAATCTGGGTCACCGCCGTAACAGGTGATACCAAAGAGATTTCCCGCCCAATCCCGGACCAGCGCAAGCGGACTTGTACCATCTGACCCGCCGTTGAATGTATGCAGCGCCTTCAGCTTGCCGTTTGGAGCCCTTGAACACTGTGCCGCAGTTGACCCGACACACGGACCCGGTTCTTTGGTCGATGCGATGCGAATTGCACTCCTGCGACAGGCCGGACTATGTGTCGCCTGTTCATTGACGATGGATGCTCAGCCTACCTGAAGCGGCTAGCCGAATCGGTGGAGTGATAACCGATTGCCTGGGGCGATACGGGCTTCAAGCGATAAATCTGCTCGAGTAGCGCCTGCGCCGACACCGGATGGCCTAAGAAATCCTGCATCAAGGTGCGAGTGTCACGCTCAGAGCCATAGCGCAGCAGGTGTTCAGAGAGCCAGCCATACCAGCGGGCGTCTCCCGTATCGAAAGCACCCAGGGCTTCTGAGATGTGCTCCCGCATCTCGGCGGTGAGGATGGCCCCGAAACCGTAGTTCACCATGTAGCCGGGAAGGTCCGCCAACTGCACTCGCACGGCCCACCAGGACAACTCGGGATGCGGCACGATATGCAAATAGTGGCCGGTGATTTCGGTCCAAAGCGCGTTGGGGTCGGTCCGGGGAGCGCGAAGCATCCGCAGTTCGAAAAGGGACCAGGCCACGTCGAGCACGACAACGGAATATAACGCGCGCAGCGAGAGTTGCTCCGGGGCTTCATGGCCCAGGTACCGGCGCTGCCAGACTGGCTCATAGGTGCTCCAAGCGGGGACATCGGCGAAAGCCTCGGCGAAAAGGTCGCTCGGCCAGTCCACGAAGGCGGGACGATTACGAATAGCGGTGATGTTCACCACGTGGCCGTTCTCGTGTACCAGCTCATTCAATACGAACAGGCCGCCGCGCTCGTACGGGGCCGACACGCGCGCGACCGTGGGCTTCCAGGCCCCGTTCACCATGCGTCCGTGGGTGACAAATTCTGTGTAAGCCAATGCCGCCTTTTCCGGCCGGGGGGCAAGATCGTAGAGCGTTCCCATTTGCTCCAGGTCGGCGCCCAGATCGCGGTAGTAGCGCTGGTTGATCGGCTGCAGCGCTTCCCGCGGAACGTATTTCCCGAGCAAGCGATCGGCCTCCCCTGCCTGGAAACGGAAGTCCCAAGGCTCGACCATGACATTGCCGCTCGATTCGCGCCAGGCATCGAGGATCTGCACTAGCCAGCGTTCGACTTCGGCGGGATCGATGCCGACGTCGCGGGCGGCGTTGTCGATTTCCGAGCCGTTCTTGGCCGCGTCAGCGGCAGCTCCGGCGATCATGAGTCGATAGGGGCTGTCGGGCTCGTTGTTGCCGTTGATGGCCCGCCACAACGGAACAAAAGCAAAGAAAATCGCCTTGCGGCGGCCAGGATCGGAGGTTTCATGCAGCAAGTCGAGAGCGGAAACCCGGTTGATTTTGCCACCCTCAAAGCTGAGGCTGTTACCGATTTCGACGAAACAGGAGACCAGGGCAGATTTGAGATTCGGATATGCAATGTCTTTGCGGGCCGCATCCTGGCATTTGGCCGAAGGGCTAAAGAGCGCTCCGCCGGCGGTGAAGGCCTTCATCTGCTTCCGCATGGCGGCGATGGCGCTGGTGTCCCCGCCAGAGAGTCCGGAGGAGGGCAACTGCTCGAGTTCCTTGGCCAGTTTGGCGCGCTTCTTGCGGTAAATCTGCTCCCAGGCGACGCGGTCTTTGCCCTGGTAGGTGCTTAGCAGGCCGGAATCGATGGTGCTCAGGATGGTATTGGTGTCACTAACATCAGCATAGAGATACTCGACCGCCGAGACCTTTTTCGAGTCGGCCGTGAGACCGGCGTCTGCGCCAATAGACTTGGGCGAAAGGAGCAAGCTGCAAGCCAGACCGAGAGAGAGCAGGTTTTTCATAGAACTTGTGACCGAGGGATTGTAGCAGGCGGACAGTAACTCCTGTTGGTTTAGCGGGCGCGGAAGGACGCACCAATTCAGCCGCCAGGCA
>JBPYDQ010000230.1:0-4847 GCA_051986135.1 Terriglobales bacterium
CTGCTGATATTCTAGAGCCAGGAACGTACCCATCGAGTGGGCTACGAGATTGATCCGCGTCAAACCCAGCGCAGCTCGCAGCCTTTCTAAGTCATCGACATGTTTCTGGACGGAGATCTTCTCGACAGGGCAAGGGGAGAGTAGTGAACCTCGCTGATCGTAGAAAACCAAGTGGTATTTCTCGTCTAATCCTTTAAAGGCATCAAAGAGGTAGCTGTGCTCGGCACCCCAGCCTCCGTGAACGACAATAATTGTTCCAGTTCCGTGACCGAATTCCTGTACAAAGAGCGAACAACCGTCTCCAGTTGTTGCCGATCATGTAAAAACGTATGTTTCTGAACTTTTGCCGGTTTACCGTTTACTACACAGCGTTGCTGCAGTGGGTGTGTGAGCTTGCCGTTCGCGCATTTCCCATAGTTGTTGCAGCTTGAGCCGAAGGTACTCCATGAAACCATTCGGTAGGGGCTGCGAAAGGATTTCCTCGACGACCGGTTGGAAGTAGGCCAGGGAACGAATGGGGGAGAGTGGAGGAGCGTCGGTTGGGCGGGCCAAACGACGCGCGGAGGCCAGCAGGAACGCCGCTTCCACCACGGTCAAGGCCACGCCACGATTTTGGAGTTGACGAGCAAGCATCCGATCGCTCGCATTGGCGCGCGAGGGGGTCTCCGGGAGTTGCAGGTACAAGTTGAGAACGGAAGTGATGTAATGGGCAGCGTCTGCATGGTTCATTTTTTCCTCCGGCGGGTGGCCGCTTCCTGTTCGCTTTCCCGCATACGGTAACTTTCTCCGTCAATCACGGACACATCGGCGTGATGGAGCAGGCGATCCAGTAAGGTGGCAATGCAGGTGGCGTTGGGAAAGACCTCGTTCCATTCACGGAACGGACGATTGGTGGTAATAATGACCGACTTGCGTTCATAACGGCGATTGATGACTTCGTAGAGTAAATCCCCGGCTTTATCGTCAAAGGAAAGGTGGCCAACCTCGTCGATGCATAACAAACCAACATTGGCGTAGATACGGAGCTTGTGACGACGTCCTTCTGGGCCTTGGCGTTGCAAGTCTTCCAGAAGGGCGGGGGCGGCACGAAACAGCACCGAGTGGCCGGCTAACACGGCGGCATGGCAGATATTTTTCGCGATCATGGTTTTTCCCACACCATTGGGGCCGACGAACACGAGATTGCGGGCTTCTGGAAGGAAGTCCAAACCGAGGGCGCGCTCGATGACATCGCGTTCGATTTTCTTGGGCCAGGTCCATTCATAATCCGCCATGGGTTTAAATTTTTTGATCTTCGATACCTGCAGGCGTCGCTCCAAACTCCGACGCGATTGTTCTTCGACTTCCGCTTGTGCCATTTGTTCCAGCAACATGTGAGGCGACCAGCGGCCGCGAATGGCCCGCGCCAAAAAGTCATCCAGGTTGGCGGGCAAAGCACGCAAGCCGATCTGCTGCAGCAGGGGCGGGAGATTATTCGTCGGAGTCTTGGTGGTGGCGAGTGAGCTCATCGTAAGTCTCCAGATCGTGGGGTTGTACATCGACCGATTGCGCTTGGGGATAACGGCTGAGGTCCACCGCTGCCGGGGGGCAGGATGCTCTCTGCTGTCGTTGACGCAACAAAAAGGCGACCGAAGCGGCGAGCGGAGTGTGGCGTTGGAGTGCCTCAGCGATGGCCCACCGCAGGGCAGCTGCCCCATATAGGTCCAAGAGTTTGAGCAGTTGAGCGGTCTGAACGCCGGCGGATTCCCCGCGTGCGAATGCCTTGTCCAGCAAGACTTCACTTTCTGGGACGGCTTGGGCGAGTCGTCCGCTGGGCGTGGAGTGGAAGGCTCGGCGCTTGATTTCCAGCAACGCTTGTTGATGAGGCGGGTAAAGCACCTGCTGATGGCGGTCATAACTGCGGGCATGGCGCGCGATTTCCTGAGCGCCGTCGAGGATACGCACCACGGAATCGGAGGCGACAAGCGTAAGCGGACGGCCGACCGCCTGCGGAGGAATGGAGTAATCGTTGAGGTCAAAACGGACGTAGATAGTTTTCTGAGCACGAACCGAGAGCATCAGGTCGGTATCGAAAGGATGTGTGGGCAAAGGCAGGAGGCGAGTTTGCTCTTCGGCGAAGACATCGGCCACAGTGCGGGTGTCGTCTCCGGGCCAGGGTCGCTGGTGTGCAATCTCATCTCGCCAAACCCGCGCCTGGCGATTGCATTCGGACAAGGTGGTGAAAAGGCGGCCGGCCCAAAAGGATTCGCGCACATAACGAATCGCGCGCTCGACTCGACCTTTCTGATTCGCGGCTCGGACTTGGCAAGGGCGTGGCAGACAGTGGTAATGAGCACACAACTCCAGGAGTCGAGGATGAAAATGGACTTGGTCTCCCCGCCGCTCCAGGACGGCACTACGCAGGTTGTCGTGCAGAAGGATGCGTGGTACTCCACCCCAATCGGTAAAAGCATGGACATGACCGCGCAAGAAGTTTTCCAGAGTTTGATCAAAGAAAAATTCCAGGTAGAGAGCACGAGAATAGGACAAAGTGATGACAAAACCGGAGAGGCGTCGGCGGGCCCGTCCGAATTGAACTTCGCCGAAGTGAGCCCAGTCGACTTGGGCGTGTTCGCCCGGGAAAGTATGCAGGCGCAAAAAGGGTTCCTTTGCGCTGGGCCGTAACGTTGTCACCACTCGGCGCAACTGGATGACACTGCCCGGATAGCCACGCTGGCGAATCATCTGGTAAATGCGAGTGGCGCGGAGTCGCGGATGCTGATCGAGGATTTGCCGGATGAAGGGCAAGTACACATCGGTGACGGAAGCCCGCAGACTTCGCCCGCGGTGAAAGCGGTCGGATTCAATGGCGTGACGCACCGTATCGGGATGGATCTCCAGCTCGCGGGCGATGGTGCCGATTTTCCAGTGCTCGGCAAAGAACCAGTGCCGGATCTGAGCGCGAGTTTCTTCACTAATCATGAGTTTTCAGCTCCTATAAACGCGGGAAGGTGGGAAGAGATCGACGAAACGACCCGAACGACCACATACGATGCAACGCAGTAACGAAGCCTGGTGGCATGGTTGCTGTCTGCCAAGAACTGGCAAAGTGGTGAACCCTTGGGAAGAAGCGCTCAAGCCCGGGTGGAAAACTGTCTTGCCGGATCCAGGGTTCCATGCGGAGATATTGCCCGGCGATGTGAGCGCAACGGAAGATGTATCCGTCACGCGCCGCTGGGTACAGCGTTTCCTATAGGCGCGCTGACGGTCGCGGTGATCGAGACGGCCCTCCGGGCTGTGCTGATGACGGCGATTGGCGGATCGCCGTTGTTCGCGCTGTGCTGGAACGCGACATTCCGGACTGCAATAACGCTGACCGCGATCACAGGAGCGACAAATGAAGAAGACCGCGTTGCATCCGCGGCATACCCGCTGCCGAAAGACAACTTCGTCCTGTTCCCCCATCCCCGCTGCCAGGTGGGGCTGGACAAGGACGACGGTTCATGGCAGGGTAAGACCATCAGGTGATTGATCTGATGGGCTACCTCTCTGAGGTTGCCAAGCTGGGATCTCGCCGTTGGAGCGGTCGAGATCCCAGAGTCGTTTTCCACCTTTCAAAACAACTTACATCAGTAGCGCGTTTTTAGCGGGATGATTGATTGGACGGGACGGAGACGTGCGCCTATCGGCGCAGATGATAATGTTTATCTCCCCTCTTACCGGCAGAGTTCAGAAAACTACGTTTTCAGATGATCGGTGACACCAGTTGGCAAATACCATTCTGGCTGCGCGTGAGCCAGCTGTGCGAACACAAACCCGTTGCAGGTAGTACAGAAGACGAGGATGGCGCCAAAAGCAATCTTCATTGGAATGCCTACCTCGAGGAATTAATTGCTCATCAGTACTTTTTACGTGGTCATGGGTTCTGTTGTTCCCAGAATCCAGGGCCGATAGACAGAGTGTCCGGGCGTCAATTATCCCTCCCAATCTGAACTTTCTAGATGCCCGGCGGACAGAGTTGAGTTTCGGCAAGCTTCCATGTCCGGCACTGTCGTTTCCCACTAAATTCTAGGGAGGTGACGTTGATTCCAAAGAAGTTAGGTCGCTTGAGGTAAGCCGATCCTGGCTTTGATCAGTAGAATTTGAGGCGAAGGAATTCGAGAGGCGATCCGGCGCCCTGGCTGCAGATGCTCAAAAAACCTGGTCTTTGAGCCAGCACCTTTCCATTCGCCTCTCGCTGGCGATAAGCAGGAATGGCCGAAGCGCCGCCAGCTCATGATGGCGCGGCGAGATGGTTAAGAGTGTCGGTTTCCTTTAGTCTGCTGTGCAGATTCAACCTTGGAATCCGACACCCAGGAATGGCCGCATGTGGGACAGGCGATCTTCGCGTTATGTTCCGCCATCTCTGTTAGAAAGGTGGAAAATGCCTGACCGCATTTTGGGCAGACCACATCAATTTTCCGGTCGTTCATCTGCAGGTACCAGCCTAGAATTGGTTGTCAGGCCACTTTAAGGATGAGCTTGCCTCCGGCCTGGCCCTTTTTACTCATTTCCTGCGCCTGTCTTGCTTCATTCAGGGGAAGAGTTTTTCCCATTCTTGGTTTCACCACTCCTTTGACAACTTGGTGCGCCAAGTCAATTAAGTCAGCCGCATTGCGCTGCATTAGAACGTGCAGGGCACGGATTCCACCCTGCTTGGCAGCGTCTTCCTCGATTGGCTCTACAGTGGTCGCGAGCACGCCCCCTTTCTTGATGACCCGATAGGAGCGCGCCCTAGTCTCCCCACCTACAAGATCGACCACCGCGTCGACTCCATGGACCCTGTCTTCGAACCGTTCGCGCTTGAAATCGATGATCTGGTCGACGCC
>JBPYDQ010000231.1:0-2929 GCA_051986135.1 Terriglobales bacterium
GAAATTCGGTGCGGTATCCGTGGATGATGTCGAGTCCAAAGAGCAACGGGATGTGCAGGCGCGACTTCTCCAGCGCAATCTTCTGCATGGCGTTGGTCTCGGCGGCGCCGGTGAGATTGAAGAGAGATCCAAGCCGGCCGGCGGCAATCATTTCCTTGTAATCAGTGCGTCCGGTACCAGGGCCGGTGGGAGCACCGGCGGAATAGGTAACGAGTTGCCCGATCTTTTCGTCGAGCGTCATCTGCCTTAAGAGGGTGTCTATCTTCGATTCGACCTGGGGATCGTTACCCCAGGCCACGGGAATAGAGGATTGGGCAGCGACGACACCGAGCAGCAGAGAACATACCAACAAGATCCGGAAAACGCGCATCAGTCGTTCCTTGGAGAGCGAAATAAACACCGTGGAGCATTCTAGTCGTCCGTTGCAGGATTTTTCACCACGGAGGCACCCTTCGACTTCGCTCCGGCAGGCTACGGACACGTAAGGGTGGGCTTTTCGCTTTTTGCTGTTCGCGTTTCGCTTCAAAGTGACATCTGAAAAGCGAAGAGCGAATAGCCAAGGACCAACGAGGACATCTTCTCGGTATTTCCGGGGTGAACTCGTCAGAACACATGTCCGGATCGTTGCCACTTCCGCTCCTGTGTTTCACATTGGTTTGTAGCGAGCTGAGGACCCATGCAGATTGATCCCCTATTGGCGCTCGGAGTGACGCTGTCGACGGCGGGCGACGGATGCCGTTTACGTGATGTTCAGCGCTTCCGTCGCGGCGCGCCAGCGGGTTCCGGCTGCAAGCTGGAGCAGCGTGTGGTATCTGCTTTCCGCGTTCGCGGTGATCAGCTATACGCGCAATTGGGTGTACGTGGGATTCGCGGCGCTAGGTTCCTGGATTGGCGCGTACTTGTCGATGACATGGCTGAGGAGGCCGGAAAGGAAGAAGGGGTAAATGAGGTTGTCGATAATCATGGTTTTTGGGTGAGTACCCGTGGACTACAATCGCGTTTCTTTGGATCAAAGGAAAAATCTTGATAGCTCACTGGAAGCCGGCGCAACGGACAACGACGGCCGGGCGTTCATGAGGCGAGCGACGCTGAATTGCGGAATTGTTCCCGCGGGGTGATTGGCGTCATCGCTGCCCTTCTTTGCACAGGCGACTCCGTCCGCAATGACTGCGCCCAGCAGCACCAGGACACCCCAACACCCGGTTCCGTGAGACGCACTTTCTGCGGCAACGACATGCCTGCAATGCCATGGTGATCTGCAGAAGGGTCAATTACGTGCACACAGCCATGTCGATGGGCTACGCGACGTGTCACACGGTGGAGAACGAAAACGGAATCACGCGCGTGACGTTTGCCGCTCCCAACGACCAGCTTTGTATGCGGTGCCACACGCTTTCGACTGACAAAGTCCGCATGGTCCGTATCGCGAAGGTTTATGCGGGGCCTGTCACTCGCCGCATTCGAGCGATTTTCTGGCGCACACCTGGGCTTCGGTGCAGGACATTTGCCCGGGCTGTCGCGCACGTGAACGTCTGAAGGTGGATGATGTGAAACAAACCGTGACCACGCCTTGGGGACAGACTCTGACGACAGCGCCGATGAAGGGCTCGCAATTCCCTAATCTGAACGCCACGCTGACATTGAATCATCCGGTGGACGGGCACCCGGTGTCGGGTCCGAATACCTCGCCGAAGTTAGGGCCTATGACATGCCTGTGGTGCCATCAGTCACACAGTTCGAACTATGGCAACCTGCTTCCGGTAGGTGCGCTGGCTTCTATGTCTGATTGCCGCACAACTGTGCGCTCTGCAAGCAATGCCACGCGGCCATGTACTGATTCGCTCGCGACGCGATTCTGTGGAAATAAAGATCGGCAAAGGAGGGACGGGTCGCCCCGCCTCCCCTGCCACACCACCAGGACATGCGGGTCCGCATCCGGCGGTTCGGCTGGTTGAGGTAATTCCCGACGACCATGGCAGAAAGTCCGAGCGCGCTGAAGTAGGCAATCGGCAGATTTGTCACCGTTTTGTAAAGTGCAACCTATTGCACAAACAGGGAAATCGCTTCCATAGCCATACTACTACTCAGAGAACTGTGGAGACCGCGAGGATGGCGGGGACGGATTTATTGAATTCGGGCCAGCTCTTTTGAGTAGAGGTCGTTACGGGGAAACTCGGTAGCAAGTCCCGCAAGCAAGGTGCGAGCGGTGGACTTGTCCTTGTCACGAAGTGCAGCCACAGCCAGCAACAGCCGCGCGAATGGGGCGAGATAGTATCCCTTTTGCGCGGTGAGGCGCAGGCGCTTGATGCCTTCGCCCTTGTCAGTTTGCGATCCGGTCGCGCGCAGAACCCAGCGAAGGGGAGCGGGCGTCGAACCCAGGAGATAGTTCTCCACGCCAACCGCGAGAAATGCATCGAAGCAGGTAGGATCGACTGCCAATAGGTGCTGAGCGGTAGCGCGCGAAGTTTTCATGTATCCGAGGCTCGCGAGGTTGCGCTTTTCGATCATGGCGGTGTAGTCACCGCGCAGGCCGTTGGCGAGCACGCGTGCGAACAGGGCGTTCGCATCATTGGGCGACTTGGCCAGCGTCTTCCCGACGAGCTCGTCACTGTCGGCAAGCTCGGCTTCGAAGGCGGTCTTTACTTGTGGATCAGGCGATTGAGTCGAGCGGTCGCCCCAGCGGCGATCGTTGGTAAAGAGATCGGCTTCGAGGATGTGCAGGCGGTTGAATTCAGCAAATAGATACGCGGCTGCGTTCGCGACGTGGCCCAAAGGATCGTCCGGGTTCAGCTTCTGGTACACGTGAAAGGTGGTGTGCGCGTCGTTGAAGTCAAGGTTGTACATCTGGCGGAACCCGCGTTCTAGTTCAGGCTGCGGCACGACGCGAGCAGAGGATTGTGCCGAGGCGGGGCAGGCGCAGACCAGCGCC
>JBPYDQ010000232.1:0-4670 GCA_051986135.1 Terriglobales bacterium
TTGCTGAGGATCGACTAGGCAGCGCGACGCTGAATATCGGCAGAGTTTTACTCTCAACAATGGCCTCAGGCGGTATCGGTGGACAAATCAGATTCTTGGAATTACCGGCCCTCACCTCGGGCGTTGCCTTCCACAGTCTCCGGATGGCCGAGAATTCGTCCGGAGTTGACGGAGTGAGTTTTCTTTCAACCACCTTTGAAAGAAACACCATCCCCTCCTAGTCCTTACTGGTGGCAGAACTGTCCGGTTTTCTGCAAGCAATCGAAGGTTGCCGCGATTCGCGGATCCAGCGGCGAGCCGTCTGCATGGCGCACCGTATCCAGGAATGCATCCTTAGCAATGCCGCCACCTGTCGGATCCAGCATGGACGGGCAAACGAGCCAGGCGGTGGCACCGTCGCCCCCACCCGCATCTTCGTTGGATTCTTGACCGCACGGAGCTGTTGTAGGCGGCTGGGCACTCAGGGGAAGACCAAACTGAGGTGCACTCGCCACTCCTTCCAGAAAATGGAGCTCGTCGCCCGAATGGATGATAGGAGTTCCATCGAGCGTCAGTCCGTTTTGCCGAGCTGCGGCCGCCAATACATTCTGACAGGTCGCTGTCGGCATGGTCTGGTCGGGTCGACCGCCCACCGCAAACTTGGTGTACCAGAAGTAAGTGACGATCCACATGCCTAGCGTATTGTCGCCGAAGTACGCAAATGACGCGGAGTTGTCAACCCGTGTCCGGTTCGTACTGAGTCTCCAATCCTGCCGCAGGTGAGGAGTCTCAACGCTCGTCACCGGAAAGCAGGGTTTCAGACCGTCGCCCATGACGCCGCACGGCGAGGGCGCGATCACACCGTTGACAACCTGCTTTACTCCCGCATAAGCTTCGAAGTTGGAACCGCACGTCTTCGGATCGAAGGGCTGGCCCGCGGCGCATCCCGGTAATGGGTTATTTGGGATGCCGACGATTTCTTCCATCGTTATGCCTCGCTTGTTCGGCGCACCGGTGAAGAAACTCCGGAAGTTGCTGTTTGCGCAAGTGGTTTCTTTGGGCTCGCCGCACTGCGCGAAAGCGATAAGGCTGAAGAACTGATTCGGCGCACCATCACTATCCCGGTAGGCTCCCGTGGTCGCCAGGATGCGAACGTTATCATGAATAGGAGACGTGTTCGAGTCGTCGACCACCCAGTTAAACTGTCCCGGGGGAGCAGGAGGTCCCGTCTGCCTGAAAAGACCGAAGCGCGCAGACGCGGGCGAATTCAACACGGATAAGTCGATCCCGTTCACTTTGTAAAAAGAGTCGGCAAAGTCGAACGGAGGCGGGTTGACTTCTTTCACTGTATCGTTGTCATCACCACTTGCCTGAGCCCGGACTGAAGGAGTGATGGTCCACGTCAGGAACAGGGCTACCATGGCCAACATAAAGACCGAGATACACACTGAAACGACATTCCTCAATTTTCTTTTCATGTCCTTTATCCTTTTCGGATCACCCAAGAGATGGATTGGGCGAGAAATTCCGGACTGCCCATCCCGGGACAAGCTGCCCAGAGCATCAACGGTTCGTTTCCATAGCGGACGTTTCCAATATGTTGTGACTTGTCCTTGTCTAACTCAGGATTGAGGTTGGTGAAGCCGAGGCTGCGCCGAAGCAGCTCGATGTCGGCGGGCTTTCCTGTGAGGAATGTCCATCCCGGCTTCGCCTTGAACATCTCCGCGTACTCCTTAAGCGCGGCGGGAGTATCCACTTCGGGCTTCAGGCTGATCGAATTCATAAAGATCTCGCGGCCCACGCGATCACCGAAGATCCTCTGCACCCTCGCCAGATTGGCAGTGACAGTGGGACAAATTCCCTCACACTTCGCGTAAAAGAAGTTGATGGTGACGATCTTGTTTTTAATCAAGTCGTCGTAGAAGCGCACGGTCTTGCCGTTCTGCGTCTGCAGCTCGACATTGGGAAAGTATCGCCGGCGAATCCTCTCCCGCGGAGACGGCGACCCAGCATCAGCGGCGACGGAACTGGCAGCCAGCAAGTGCCCGGCCAGAGGAAAAACAGGCGCCACGCTCAGTAGCCCTAACAGCCTTCTTCGTGTAGTGTCATGCATGGCTTAACCTCATTTTTCTTTTGCCTCTGGGACGCGTGCGTGTGGGGCGCTATGGCGCCAGCTTGTTGTCCCCTTCCGGCTCAATTTCCCACCGGAGCATCATGGCGTGATCCTCGTGAATCATGTTATGACAGTGCATTGGATAGCGGCCGTGGAAGTCGCGGAAGCGGAAGAAGAGCTGGACGCGTTCGTTTGGCTGCAGGCGCGACACATCTTTGCGCGAGCGCTCGACCGCCAGCGGCGGACGCACACGGTTGCGCGACATGATCTGGTGTTCTTCGAAGTGGATATGGATGGGATGGGTCCAATCTCCGCTTTGGTTCTCCAGGACCCAGTTCTCCACGCTGTTCTGCTCAACTGCGAGCCGAATGGTGTCGCAATGATTGCTGATGAACTCTCCGTTGATCGACCACTGCCCGTTCAACCGGTCAAAGCGGAACGTCCGAGTGATTCTCGGCGGCACGATTTCAGGCAGGTCATAAAACCGCTGGCTCCGTGGATCCGCACTCTCGTCTTTCACAGGATGGCTATCCACGTCGAAGCGCACCAAGAAATTGCCCTGTCCAGCCGGCAGAATCTCAGGGACCGAATTCCCGTTCGCGTCGACGCACTCTGTCGAGACGATGGGGCCCTGGCCGTTCACCTGATTCAACCGATTCTCCAGATAGATTGACTTGCCCGCGAAGGGCCGGAAATCGATGATCACGTCCGTCCGCTCGGCCACGCCGATTCGCATGCTTTCAACGTGCACCGGTCTGGGCAAGAGGTTGCCATCATTGGCGATCACCCAAAACAAATTGTGTGCGCTCAGGTTCTTCGGGTCTGTGAGGAAGAACTCGTAAAACCGCGAGGGCCCCATATCGAGCAAGCGGAATCGGTACCGGCGCGGCTTGACTTGGAAGAAAGGCTGAATCTTCCCATTTACCAGGAACTTATCGCCCAGGATTCCGTCGAGGCTGAACAGGTCGAAGGCCAATTCTCCCGTCTCGGGGTCGAAGAGCTTGTCGGTAAACATCATCGGGACGTCAAACTCCGGGAAGCTGGGAAGACGGAAACCTGTAGTTTCGTCGCCCGTGTCGAACTCGTTGAAGAGCAGGTAAAAGCCGGTAAGACCCTTGTAGCCGTTCTGTGCCGTATGGTTCAGGCGGTGGTCGTGGTAGAAGAGAGTGCTCAGTGACTCGTTAATGTCCCCAGTGCCGGGGTGGGTTGAGAGAATTCCCGCCAGCACGTTGGGGTAGTGCTGGTCATAGAAGTGCTCTCTCTCAAAGAAGTCACAGGGAAAACCATCGCTCTCGGAGGGCGTATGTCCGTTGTGAAGATGGGTCGAGACAGAGGGAAGCCCGAAACCGCCATTGTTCTCCGGAAGCTGATTGAAGTTCCGCACCAGATTGGCTCCTCCGTAGCGGGAGACGTAGGTCGGTCCGGGAAACGACGGCCCATGGCCGTCGTCAAACGCCCACAGGGTCTGAAGGGGAAGATCCGGGGACATGCTGAGGTGCGCCTCGTGTTGCGACACTCTGTAAAGCTTCGTAGGCGGGAAAAGCTTGAATGCCTGGTGATCACGAGTGCGCTGTTCTCCCGCTTTCGTGTTCGGTTCGATGGTTGGAGCGGGATCCAGACGAGGGACGGGCTGGGCAATCCGCATGACTTGCAGCGGCTCAACGAAAGCGCTCGTCTTTGGGCTTGCCGGTTCGAACGACGGCACACACACCGAATTCGACCCTGGCGAACGCCTGGCACTCAAACCTTTGAGGGGCGCGAGAAGCCCCGTCGACGTAATAAGCCCCATCTTAATCAGATCTCGCCGGCTGAATTGCGCTGCGATCAGTTCCCGGCGGTTCTTGGCAGCGTTGAGCATCTCCTTGTACTGCGCCCTGGAGACCTTCTTCCCGAATACATTGAAGTGCACGGCGTCCCCCTTCGGAGTGCGGATTAAGTTCGCGGATATTTCATTCGAGCGAACCAGTTCGGAATCGCAGTTAACTTACTACTGCCATCTAAGTGCAGTTGTCACTAGGCTGTAAACATTTTTGTCACTTCTGCGTGTTGCCGCCTAAGTGGCGTTGTCATTATTTTGTTTTGACAAATCCACCATTCCGTGTCCTTTCAGTGGGGCAACTTATCTGAGCGACCATTGGAGCGTTCGCAATTGCTTAACTGCGGCGTCGCGCGGTTTAGGGTTCATTAAGGAAGGTTGCCTCAACTACTCGAGAGTGTTCTCGCCAGGATTGGCCACTTATAGGTACTCAGCCCTGATTTTGGTGGGTGACCAAACAATACGGTGAAACAGAGCGGTGCATCACAATTCGTACAAGAAAGCATACCAACAAATTACTAACACACCGTGAGATTAGCTTCTAGCGTGAGTTTACTGCGAATCGAAAAGGCAAACGAGTAATCACATGATTTGTACAGCTTACGAGCGCAGCGTTGTCTTACCCACGTGGGGTAATGCGGTGTAATCGTTCCAGACCAACTGCTGCGAGAGTACATAGGCACTGCGTGCGGGCCCTTGCGATCCGTCCAATGATGCATGGGATCCCATTTCGGCCAGTCTCCATCCTTCAATCCGCAGAAT
>JBPYDQ010000233.1:0-4492 GCA_051986135.1 Terriglobales bacterium
CTTGTCCGTGTCGTTCCGTTCTTTCTTCCCAGTCAGAAGCACGTGGATGTCGGATATAACTCTGGGGACGAACGCCAGGCGACCCGCCAAGTGGAAGACATGATCAGTCGCGGGATCGACGGTGCAATCGTGGACTGGTATGGCACCGATCATCCTGACCTCGGCCGCACCGCGGTTGGCTTCCGCAACGCGGCAGAAAGTCATTCGCAATTTAGGTTTGCGATCAGCGAGGACAAGGGGGCTCTAAGAAACTGCCGGCGCCAGCCTGGGTGCGATCTCACTCGTCAACTGATCAAAGACTTGAACTACGCCCATGACCATTTTGAAAAAAGTCCCGCTTATCTCCGTCAGGATGACCGGCCCCTGGTTTTCTTTTTCGACGTGAACCAAGATCCGATTGACTGGGACCGAGTGCGAGCGTCGATAAAAGGGAATCCGCTTTTTATTTTTCGCAACGTCCACGGACTGTCGTCATCCAAGAGCGACGGTGCTTTCGCATGGGTGGATCACACGGGAAAGCGAAACATGCCGTATCTCGACGATTTTTATAAAAAAGCGCTAGATGCGCTCCGCTCCCGGCCCGTGATCATTACAGGTAGTGTGTACAAGGGATTTGACGACCGACCTGCTTCCTGGAGTGAGAACCGCGTTACCAACCAGGAGTGCGGTCAGATCTGGCTCGACACCTTTGCTCGTGTCAACCATTATTTTTCACCGCACCGGCCTTTGGCATACCTACAAGTAGTTACCTGGAACGACTACGAAGAGGGGACAGAAATCGAAACCGGGATAGACAACTGTGTCGAGATCCAGGCATCAATTTCAGATCGCTATCTCAGCTGGACGATTAGGGGTAACGAGGCCACGATCGATCACTTCGTGATCTATGCATCACGCGATGGTGAGCGTCTCCTGCCGGTTGCCGAATTGCCAGGCCATGTGCGCCGGTGGGTGCTCAATTCGAGTGGACTCGCTGCTGGCCGCTATCAACTCTTGGTGGAAGCAGTCGGAAAGCCCAGCATCGTGGACAAAATGTCCCGGTCCATTTCATGGGCTGTGACACCCTGACCGACGCGTTGCGAATCGCTGTTCTCGATGCCGCAGTTGTTGGCCCACTGCTCGATGCTTCGCCGGAATGGCTCCCCCATGTCCACACGGCCGTCCAGATCAGGCACTCCGCTGGACGACACTCACCGAGGCTGAAGGCTCTTTCGCCTCGGAAGAAGAAAAGCGGCGCGACGTTGTTACAATCGCGTACGATTGTAGCCGCCAGAAGCGACCGACAATGAAGATTTCAAACTGGGCGCTCGAAGTCGGGACGCTGGAAGGGAAACTCTGAATGATCACCGATCCGGATGCCGTCCAGATGCGGCCTATTTTAGAAGCGATTCGTGACCTGGCTGCGGGCGCCGGAAACGATTCAGATGGCGGATCTGCGCCTAGGCGCGTTTGGCGGCAACCCAAATACAACGGAGATTGCAAGGATGAAGATTCCCAATAGCATCGTGCATCTGATGTTGCCTCTCATTAGCTTGGCCGCTTTCGGTTTTTCCGTCCCATCACTTCAGTCGCAAGTCGCTCCGGTCACTGTATCCAGCGAGATTGTGATCCAGCACGGCGTGTCCATGAAGACCCGCGACGGAGTCATTCTCTACGCCGACATCTATCGCCCCAACTCATCGGATAAATTCCCGGTCATTTTGATGCGCACACCGTACGACAAGAGCGTGGGTTGGGCGGTTTCGCCGGCTTTCAAGATCGTGGCGCGGGGTTACGTGTTGATCATTCAGGACGTTCGTGGGCGCTATACCTCCGAAGGCGAATGGTATCCGTTTAAACACGAGTCGGCCGACGGTTATGACAGCGTGGAATGGGCCGCCTCGCTACCGTACTCGAATGGCAAGGTCGGAATGATGGGCGGGTCGTACGTGGGGGCGACGCAGATGCTCGCCGCCATCAGCGCGCCTCCACACCTTACGGGGATCGCACCGGAAATAACAGCCAGCAATTATCACGATAATTGGACGTATCAGGGTGGAGCTTTTGAGCAATGGTTCAATCAGAACTGGACCACCCAACTGGCGCGCAACACGCTCGACCGTTTCATTGACAAGAACACGGATGCGCGCGTGGGAGTGCCCACGCTCCCGCTGGTTGATTATCCGGTGTTCAATTTCGGCCAGTTGCCGGCGGACGCCCAGCTCACCGCATTCATTGCACCGTATTACGGGGATTGGCTGGCCCATCCCGACTATGACGAATACTGGAAACAGTGGTCGATTGAAGAACATTTTTCCAACATCGCTGTGCCCATGCTTCAGGTTGGCGCCTGGTATGACATCTTCAGTGGCGGAACCTTGCGCAACTACATGGGTGTGAAAGCCCACGGGTCGACCGAGGCTGCGCGTACCCAGCAGCATTTGCTAATGGAGATCGGCGGGCATGCCGGTTTCCGCCGCCGCATTGGGGACGTGGATTTCGGTCCACACGCACTCGAGAACCCCTATGTGGACGTGCTCCTCGATTGGTACGATTTCCTGTTCAAAGGGGTTCGCAATCAGTTTGCCACCGACAAGCCGGTGAAGCTTTTCGTCATGGGAATCAATAGATACAGGCAAGAGGATGACTGGCCACCTCCTGAAGCTCATTACGTCAAGTATTTTCTGCACTCCGGGGGAAAGGCAAATTCACTACGCGGCGATGGCTCTCTTTCGACCTCGGCACCTAAGTCGGAACCTTCGGATTCCTATGTCTACGATCCCGGGAATCCTGTTCCAACGATTGGCGGCCCGCTTTGCTGTGCCCAGGAACTCATGGAGCCCGGCCCGCGCGATCAACGTTCGGTTGAAAACCGCGATGATGTGCTCGTGTACTCCATCGGCCCTCTGGCCCAAGACCTGGAAGTGACCGGTCCCGTGAGCGCGACTTTGTTCGTGACGTCTTCGGCCGTGGACACCGATTTCACCGGCAAACTTGTGGATGTCGCCCCAGACGGCTTCGCGATGGATGTGGCGGAAGGAATTCTGCGCATGCGGTACCGAGATTCACGGGAGCATGCTGGGCTGATGAATCCAGGGCAGATATACCAGATCACACTCGATCTCTGGGCCACTAGCAATGTATTTCTTCGCGGACACAGACTACGCCTGGAAATTTCCAGCAGCAATTTCCCCCGTTTCGATCGTAATCTCAATACCGGCCAAGAAATCAAATCCGCACGCCGTTTTGTTTCTGCCACGAACATTATTTCTCATGATGCGCAGCACCCTTCGGCACTGGTGCTTCCGATAATTCCTTAAGCGAGCTCGTTGCCAAACCGATTGCGAGGCAAACTGAGCGCCAACCGTGAAATCGCGGGCGCAAAGCGAAGCGCCATTGTCGCCAGCCGATACAAACACCGACACGCCCGCCGGCAGCGGTGGACAGGAAGGCGGAGTTGAACGCCGCATTCGCGGCTGCTCCACTGAGCACCTCGGAGACGGATAACTCATGCTGACGGCCGGCGGCGGGCTGCCGGCGCTGATCAGGTTCTCGATCGTGTCAGGCAGATAAAGGTCTAGAAGCCCGTCGACCATTGATGGTAACCGACTGCAACAGCTCCCCAAGGAGTTAAACGTGAGATTTTGAAGGCTGGACCGAAGAAGTGGTACAGACCTCGCACCCAAGCGAAGCACGACCGCCTGTCACTCTTTATCCGAGCGGCCCGTCCTTCCTCCCTCCCCCGCCCGGAGCGCATCCGGATCTCAATGCGGCCCTGCGGCGTTTTCGAGCGTAGAGCAGGAGCATTGTCCCGGTCCTTGTTTGTGTGGTAGTGTGAGGCATTATGCGTCAACTCTCGCTGCTGTTCGCGGTGATCGTGTTTATTGGGCTGGCCTTCGCCAGCGATCTCGACGGAACTTATAAAGGTACGTGGGCTTCTGACAACCAAGGCGGCGGTGATTTGACGATGAGCTTCAGCGGCGATTCCAGCTCACTTAAGGCTGAAGTTTCGTTCACGAATGAGGGCCAAACAGTCAAATGTGATGTTAAATCAGTCAAACTTGACGGTTCAAAGCTGCTATTGGTTATGGACTACGGCGAAGGCGAGCGCTATGAAGCAATCGTCTCCGGGGAGTTGCATGACAAGTTACTGAGCGGAACGTATAAGACGAAGCCGCTAGCTGATGATTCTCCTGGCGATACCGGCACTTGGAAAATTACTAAGGGGGCCGGAAACTAATAGGACGGCGAGAACGATTCGTGCTTATTAGGGGCATTGCATGAGCAGGAATCGTTCTCCGTCCTTTAAAGCAAATCGCTATTTCCCGCGTTACATTCGAGCCGGACGACCTGAGTTGCATTCGTGGCCAATCGGTACGACGCTATTCCCGGATGGTCCGCTTAACGGGCCATCCGGGAGTTTACGGGGATTGAGGATGACTTCCCGGTATGAATCAGGTTGGCAAAGGGAGACTCTTTGCAACTGACTTGACGAGCGCAAGCGGCCCATTCG
>JBPYDQ010000234.1:0-3093 GCA_051986135.1 Terriglobales bacterium
TGCACACGCGGTAGACGTCGCTCTTGGAGCGTCCCAGTTCGTCAGCGATGTCCCTGTACGACTCGCCAGCATCCCGCATCTTCCTGATGGCTGGTAGCGTCCCTGTCCCGCAGGCGGTTGACTTCAGGGCGCCCCAATTGCTTGCCCCTTGCCCTGGCATCCGCCAATCCCGACAGAACACGTTCACGAATCAACTTATGGATGCGTACCTTGTTTGAACTGGGCTATACCTACGGCTGGCGCCATGAGGAATTGCTCGACTTGCGCGTCAAGCAAGTGTCCATCATCGACCGCACCATTCGATTGAATCCTGGCGAAACAAAGAACGATGAGGGCCGGGAAGTCACCATGACGCCAGCTTTGCGCTCCTTTCTGCAGGAGTGCGTGAGAGGCAAACATCCGAAGGACTTCGTGCTGACTCGCAAGAACGGCAGGCCAGTGGGAGACTTCCGAGGTTCGTGGGCAACAGCCACCGCGAGGGCGAACGTTGCTGGACTGCTGTTCCACGATCTACGACGTACCGCGATAAGGAACATGATCAGTGCTGGCGTGCCTGAACGTGTGGCGATGCAGATCAGCGGCCACAAGACCAGGTCGATCTTCGATCGTTACAACATCGTGTCACAGGCGGACATGAATGACGCCCATCACCAAGTTAAGCCAGAGAACCGCCAGAGTTGAGCCTGAAATTCGGGAAACAGAGGCATGCCAGCCAGACCATACAACTCGACCGAACTAACACGGAATCAAGTGTTTAGGGGCTGGTGCCGGGAACAGGAATCGAACCTGCAAGGTACCAAGTACCGGCGGATTTTGAGTCCGCTGCGTCTGCCAGTTCCGCCATCCCGGCGAGGGTGGTAAATCATTGAAACTGCCGTACTAGTTTACCTGAGAACGGTCGTCTTCGTCTTCCTTTGCCTGAGCAGACGTGAAGATAACGTGAAGTTGGGACCGATCATTTTCACGTTTTGCTTCGAGCTTCTTCAGAGCGTCCCGTTGGTCACTTGCGCTCACGATCGAGTAGCGTTGGAACACGGCTGGAGTTGCCCATCCCCCCGATCGCCATCACGTCGAGCTGGCTAATGTCGGCGCTCCGTGCGTCGCGTGCGAACGTCCGCCGCAAGTCATGTGGGATGAGACCCACCAGCCGTTGCTTTCTCCGGAGCACAATCTGCTTGCATTTTCGACAACGACCTTCCGCGTCCATAGAGTAAGGCTCTGCTGCCCGCAGCATCGTCTTTGATGCTCACGCCCTTGATTGGGAGCTTGGCTTCCTGGTAACACGCCCGGCAAGTCCAGATGCCAACCCCAGAGGCGATAGCAGCCTTCGCCCAGAGACCCCGAAAGTCCTTCACGGGAGCACCATCCGGGTAGGTGAAGACATGATCGTCCGGTGTCTTTCCCTCGACGCAGGCTCGCACCAACATTTCGATCGACCCTGAAATAGGCACTTCTCGGCCCTCCCCGCTTTTGGTCGTGCCCGGTGCGAGGCGAATCTTCCCAGCCCGCAGGTCAACCTGTTGCACCCGCAACGAGAGTAATTCCGAGTCTTTGCGCCAGCCGTAGCGAGAGCCATCTGGAGAAAAGTTCGGAACCATAGCTCTTGCTTGCCTGCCAAGGCGAGTAACTTTCCGTCTCCTCCGCGCTGAGAAAACCCATGCGAGGACGGCCCTCAGAAAGCATTTTGATCTTAGGGATGCGAAGGACTTTTGTGGGTCGGCCTCCGTCCCCTTCTTGAACAACTGGCGTAACAAACTCAGCTCGCGATTGATAGTCGCGTTCGAGGCGCCCTCCGCTTGTCTAGAATCGACGAATTGCGAGATCGAACCACTGGTGACCTGCACGGCCTTGAAACAGCTGAAGAACTTCTCCGAATGCAGCTGCCAGCGTGTTTGTAGATCGCTTAGACTGACACCGCTCTCGCGCCATAGAGACATTCCCGCATAACCGGGCAGTCGTTCCATCCCGACCAATTGGCAACTGGAATCACGAACTCGGTGATGGGCTCCGGGCCGTCCCGAAACTGCGGATTCAGTGTGACTGGCGAGCCGGGCAGATCTGCACCCCATGAGGATTTGTCTGTCAGCGGAAAGTAGAACATCAGATGAGGTAGGTGTTTTGTGAATCCCCAATATGCACGTTAAGACTGCAATTTTCGAGGGCCAATGTTCTTCCGGCTTTCCGAATCGCGGGCCCAGGTTCCCACCTCCGGCCTCCCGAATCTCGGAGCATGGGCAGCTATCTCTACGGATATCCGTATGAATTGATCACTGGGCTTGTTCTGCTTGGTTTCTGTAATTGGTCAATTCGTCACTCTAATACCGCAAACACATACCTAAGCAGTAGAACCTCGCGTATTTCCTTCCCGGGACGGCCCTCGGCTTGCTCTGTTCCACAATGCTCTCGGCAAAGACAATCGGTTGTCTATTGCCATCCAGGAAGTGTGGGGCGTTCAGAGACCGTGGCAGTTTTTGTTGAAGCGATGCGAGAGCCGAACAATCGCAGACTGCTCGGTACAAAACTTGAGGAGGAAGCAATGAGAAAAGCAGTTCACGGCGTGTTCGCGTGTTGTCTTCTGCTAGCCTTGGCCCAGGTCGGTCTCGCGCAAAATACGAATTCGAGTGACATTCGTGGCACGGTAACTGATACGTCGGGCGCAGTCGTTCCAGACGTCAGCGTTACTGTGAAAAACAACGACACGGGCGTGGTCAGCACATTCGCCACCAACAATGACGGCCTTTACGATACCAATTCAATTCTTCCCGGAAACTACACGGTTTCGTTTAGCAAGGTAGGTTTCCAGAAACTGGTGCGCGGTCCGTTCACATTGCAGGTCGGGCTGGTCACGGTTAACGGCGACCTGAAACCCGGCTCGATCAATCAGGTGGTAGAGGTTAAAGCCGAGGCGCCGCTGTTGAAAACGGAGGACGCCCAGGCAGTCACCACTTTTTCAACCGAACAGTTGACCTACTTGCCGTTCAAGGACCCGGGGAACGGCTGGCAAAGTGCCTTGCGGCAGCTTCCCGGCGCTACCGGCATCCCCGCGGGGGGCAATCAGGGGGCCAATAGTGGGGGCACGACCGATCTCAGCAA
>JBPYDQ010000235.1:0-9180 GCA_051986135.1 Terriglobales bacterium
CGCGCACCCCGGGCACAATTCGATTTCGCTAACTGTTCCACGACGGTTTCGAACAGAACCGGCGGAATGGCCAGGTAGTGAGCGGGGTAGTGGGCGTCCCGGAGCTCCCTGCGAAGGGCTTCGAACGTGGCGGGGTCCTGGTAGTCGCCGTCGACATATCGCAGCAAGCTCGATAGCTTTTCGAACGCAACGGCATCGACCCCACCGTGCTTCTCCAGGCTCTCCCGGGCACGCGCCCGAAGCCGATCGAGGTTCCATCCGGCCTTGGCTACACCGACGACCGGTACATGCAGGTGTCCGCGTTTCACCATTGCCTGCAGTGCTGGGAAGATCTTCTTGTAAGCAAGATCGCCCGTAGCACCGAAGAAAACGAGCGCGTCCGAGTGAGGGTTGGTCATAGATATCCCTTTCAAGCAGCCGCTGATTGTCCTGCTGGTTTCTCCAAGTGCCCGCCGAACTCATAACGCATGGCAGACAGGAGCTTGTTCGCGAAGTCCGCTTCACCGCGTGAACTGAAGCGTTCGTACAGAGATGCCGTTAGCACCGGCGCGGGCACCGCTTCATCGATTGCGGCTTTGATCGTCCAGCGTCCTTCGCCGGAGTCCGACACCCTCCCGGCGAACTTCGAAAGAGTCGGATCCTCGAGCAAAGCCGTGGCCGTAAGGTCCAGCAGCCAGGAGGCGATCACACTGCCGCGCCGCCACACTTCCGCGATGTTCCGCAGATCAAGCTCGTACTGGTAATGTTCAGGATCGCGCAAGGGCGTCGTCTCAGCGTCAATCTTCGTCTCCCGCTTTCCGACGTTCGCGGAACGCAGCACCGCCAGCCCTTCGGCGTAGGCCGCCATGATCCCGTACTCGATTCCGTTGTGGACCATCTTGACGAAATGGCCGGCGCCGTTTGGGCCGCAGTACAGGTAGCCTTGTTCGGCAGTGCCATCATGCTTTTCGCGGCCGGGCGTGCGCGGGATGTCGCCTGTACCGGGGGCCAGCGTTGAGAAGATCGGATCGAGGTGTTGAACCACTTCCTTCTCGCCGCCGATCATCATGCAGTAACCACGTTCCAGGCCCCAAACGCCGCCGCTGGTGCCCACATCCACATAGTGGATGCGCCTTGCTGCAAGGTCCCGTGCGCGCGCGATGTCGTCAACGTAATAAGAGTTTCCGCCATCGATGAGGATGTCGCCTGTCTCCAGGTGGGGCAGCAGGTCCGCGATAGTCTTATCGACGACTGCCGCGGGGACCATCAGCCACACCGCCCGCGGTTTCTCGAGCCTTTTCATGAAGTCCGGAAGCGAAGCTGCACCCACCGCGCCTTCCTTCGCCAATTCGCCGACGGCTTTCGATGACACGTCGAAGACCACGCATTCGTGACCTCTTTTGACCAGTCGTCGCACCATGTTGGCGCCCATTCTTCCGAGTCCTATCATTCCCAGCTGCATAAGCCCTCCTTCTCTGAAAACAAATTGCGGGTCAGTGCGCCACCTGGGTGATCGCTGCTCGCAATGACTCGATCGCGGCCTCCACCCCTTGGCTTGTGGTAAAGATCGACGATCCGGCCACAAGTACGTTCGCCCCTGCCGCCACTACCAGCGGTGCAGTTGCCTCATCAATGCCTCCATCCACTCCCAACTCACAGTCAGGTTTCACCTGCTCGATCATGTGCGAGACTCGCCGGATCTTGGGCAGCGTTGACGGCAGGAAGTGCTGATGTCCAAACCCCGGGTTGACGGTCATGACCAATACCTGGTCGAGATCCGGCAGAATCTCCTCAAGTACGGCCGCCGTGGTGGCCGGGTTTATGACTACTCCGGCGCGTTTGCCCAAAGCCCGGATGCGCTGCACTGTGCGGTGCAAATTGTTGTTACCTTCCCAGTGGACAAGAAATGAGTCGGACCCAGCCGCGGCGAACTCGTCCAGGAAAAAGTCCGGGTCCGAAATCATGAAGTGCGTCTCCATCGGCAGGGACGTCACCCGACGCAGGGACTCGACAATCGGTGCCCCGATCGCGATGTTGGGGACGAAGTGTCCATCCATCACATCGATGTGAATCCGGTCCGCACCAGCCCGCTGGGCTTCTGCCACGTGCTCACCCAAACGCGAGAAGTCAGCCGCCAGGATGGACGGTGCGATTTTTGTGACATCGTTTCGCATCTCGCGAATTTCCTTCATCGACTGGAAGCAGCGCGCTTCTTGGCGCGGGCGCGCTCAAAAATGCCCACAAACTCCTGATAGCGGTGGGCAATCTCCGCGACAGCAGCGTCGCGAGTAATCTGCTTCGCGCGCAATGCGACAAGCGGGTCCCAGAAACTAGTTCGGCCCACCGCGAAACCGATGAAACCCGGCACGGTGGCCGCGGTACTCAACCACTCCCGCACCTTTTGGTCGTTCTCTCCGCGGCCCAGAATGATGCAGCCTACTTCGTCGCGCCCGCCGCGACGAGCAGTCGCCACGATCTCTTCGCAATCCTCACGCCGGTCGAGCCCCTCGATTTTCCACACATCGGGTTCCACTTGCGCATCCTGCAGTTCTTGGATGGTCTGGACCATCAGTCGAGGACGAAGTTCCAAATCGTAGGCCTTGCTGTCTCCCTTAAGCTGATCGAGCTGTTCGGTCTCCGGCGGCACAAGCAGCTCGAACATGAAACGGCTGCGGCCCCGGGAATGCAGGAATTCGGAAAGCCTTCGAAGACGGGCGGCTTGCCTCTGGTTTAAAGCGCGATTCCCCTCGGGATTATAACGAACCAAGACTTTGCAGAAGGTTGGCTGAAAGGCCTCGATGTGTTCGGCAAAGTCTTCACCGTACTCGAAGTCAAACTCCTCCTGGCCACTTTTCTCGGCCGGGCTGGCAGTTGTGTAGCCATTCGTCGCCGCATCGCGAAGAATGGCGGTACCAAATCGCTCGTCGACCAGAATGCCAGCCTTCTCCCTGGCTACGCCGGCTTGGATCGCAGCCTTAAAGCCGTCATAAATTACTTGCTTCGTGGCGGCGATCGCGGCCGTTTGATCGGGACTTAGCGCGCCCTTCCACCCGAACATCTTGGTTTGGAACGACGCCCGATGGTCGAACGGCAAGATATATAAAGGTTGGTTAAAGCCCAGGGCGGTCATTGGGCCTCCTTAAGCTTGCGGTACCGATGGATCAAATTGTTGGTCGAACTGTCATGGTTAAGCATTGGTTGGGGATCGTTCTCGAGTTCCGGGATGATGCGCTGTGCCAGAACCTTGCCGAGCTCAACCCCCCACTGGTCGAAGGAATCAATGTTCCAAAGGACGCCTTGCGTGAAAACGGAGTGCTCGTAAAGAGCCACCAGTTTGCCCAATATTTCCGGAGTAAGCTGCTTCGCCAGAATCGTGTTTGAGGGGCGATTGCCTTCGAAGACTCGATGCGGAACCAGCCAGTCCGGCGTGCCCTCGGCCCTCACCTGCTCGGGTGTCTTACCGAAGGCCAGCGCCTCGGTCTGCGCGAAAACATTGGCCAGCAGCATGTCGTGATGCCGGCCAAGCGGATTGAGCGGCTTGCCGAAGGCGATGAAGTCGCACGGAATAAGCCGCGTCCCTTGATGGATCAACTGGTAAAAGGAGTGCTGTCCGTTTGTGCCCGGCTCTCCCCAATAGATAGGGCCAGTGTCGCGAGCGACGGCTTTCCCGTCGAGTGTAATGTGTTTTCCGTTGCTCTCCATCGTCAATTGTTGGAGATAGGCCGGGAAGCGTTTCAGGTACTGCTCATACGGCAAAACGGCCACCGTCTGTGCGCCAAAAAAGTCGTTGTACCAAACGGAGAGCAGGCCCATGATCACCGGCAGGTTCGCCTCGAAGGGAGCTGTGCGAAAATGCTGATCCATCTGGTGAAAGCCATCCAGCATGGCGCGGAAGTTATCCGGGCCGATCGCGACCATGGTGGAAAGCCCGATCGCCGAATCCATCGAGTAGCGCCCGCCAACCCAATCCCAGAATCCGAACATGTTGGCGGTATCGATACCGAACTTCGCCACTTCCGCCGCGTTTGTTGATACCGCGACAAAATGCTTTGCGACCGACCGCTCATCGCCACCCAGCCCGGCGAGCGACCACGCGCGGGCGGTGTGGGCGTTCGTCATGGTCTCGAGTGTCGTAAAGGTCTTTGACGATACGATAAACAGTGTTTCCGCCGGATCGAGATCGCCTACCGCTTCCGCGAAGTCCGTGCCATCGATATTGGAAATGAACCGGAAGGTCATATCTCGCTGGCTATAGTGCTTGAGTGCTTCATAGGCCATCACCGGTCCGAGATCCGAGCCGCCAATGCCAATGTTCACTAGGTTACGAATGCGCTTACCGGTTTGACCTTTCCACGCACCGCTCCGCACTCGCTCCGAGAAATCGGCCATTTTGTCGAGCACCGCGTGAACCTCCGGGACCACGTTTTTCCCATCGACCAGAATGGAAACGTCCTTCGGCGCACGAAGTGCCACGTGCAAAACCGCGCGCTTTTCCGTGATGTTGATCTTTTCCCCGCTGAACATGGCGTCGATTCGTGCTCGCAACCCGGACTCTTCAGCGAGTTGACCAAGAAGCTTCAATGTTTCGTCGGTGACACGGTTCTTGGAGTAATCGAGATACAAGCCCACAGCTTCGATCGCCATGCGCTGACCGCGCTTGGGATCGTCCGCAAACAATTGCCGCAGGTGCAGCTTCGAGGCACTCTTGTGGTGTGACGCGAGTGCACTCCACGCCAGGCGCTTGGGTGCTGGCTGCTTTGCCGGTGTTTGAGCGTGTGATGCCATGGGGCTCCTTTCATCTCCTCCCTGTTGTCCTTGCGGCGCTAGCCGGCGGCTTTCGACCTGACGCTTTTGTCCAGTGAAGCGCTCTTGGAAGAAATCACCGCCATCAGGTCATTCCAGGACTTATCAAACGATTCGGCTCCTTCGCTTTGAAGTTGTGCAGCCAAACCATCGACGTCCACGCCCGCCTTGGCGAACTGAGCCAGCACCTCTTCGCAGTTTCCGCCGTCGGTCGGGAGCAATTCGCCTAAATCAGTATGAGTGGCCAGGGCTTTCAACGTGGCCTCTGGCATAGTGTTCACCGTGAACGGCGCTGCCAGGGCCTTGATGTAGAGAATGTCGGAGGCTTTGGGATCTTTGGTTCCTGTGCTTGCCCACAGCAGACGTTGCGGACGAGCGCCAAGATTGTAAGCACGCTGCCAACGTGCCGAACTAAGGAGCGCGCTGGCGGCCTTGTAGGTACGTTTAGCGATGGCGATGCCAAGCTGGTTGCGCAGATTCTCCGGTACCTTGCTGGCAATAGCGGCGTCCCAGCGGCTGACAAACACGGATGCCACAGAACCCACACGAGGATTGAGGCCGGCATCGATGCGCCGTTCAACGCCGCGCAAGAATGCCTGGGCCGCCGCGAGGTACTGTTCGCGGGAGAACAACAGCGTGACATTGATGGGGATGCCGGCAAAGATGGCTTCCTCAATCGCGGGAAGGCCCTGCTTGGTGCCGGGAATTTTGATTAACAGATTGGGACGATTTGCACGTGCGAACAGATCCTTGGCTGCAGCGAGAGTGCTGGCCGTTTCATAGGCCAGCAGCGGGGACACTTCCAGCGAGACCCACCCGTCGACCCCGTTCGTCTTTTCATGAATTGGTCGAAAGAGATCTGCGGCACGGGCGAGGTCCTCCAGGGCCAACTCGAAGAAGAGCGCTTCAACCGATGTGCCTTTCTTTACCTTCGAAGCGATCGCCGAGTCATACGTCACACTGTTCTTGATTGCATGGTCAAAGATCGTGGGATTCGAAGTAAGTCCGGTGACGGACAGTTCGTCGATGTATCGTTTGAGCGCACCGCTGTCCAGCAGGTCGCGGGTAATGTTGTCGAGCCAGATACTTTGGCCTTCGTCGTGAAGCAGTTGTGTGGCTTTCATCGTGTCACCTCGTCGCTTGCAAAATGGTTGCGCTCGACGTGGACTCGGGCGGTATCCTGCCCTCGGGACGTGAGCACATGATGAGTGTCGTTCCACAGCTGGATCGCCGGCCCCGAGATGCTGTGTTCATAGCCTAGCGCGCTCAGGCTCGCCGTGCCCAGCATGAGAGACTTGCCATGGGTTGGCGCGAGGCCGATCCATCGTGTTGCCAGCATTCGGAGAAAATGACCGCTGGAAAAAACCAGAACATCCCCGGTTACCGCGCGCACGCGGCTCACTACACGATCAGCCCGAGCTGCGACTTGCTGCGGCGATTCGCCGCCGGGACAGCCATCACGGAACAATTGCCAGTCCGGGCGTTCCTTAAGGATGTCAACCGTCAGGCGGCCTTCGTATTCGCCGTAGTCCCATTCGACGAGATCGGCATCGATTTGAGCCATGGATCCGAAGCCGGCCAACTCGCACGTCCGCATAGCGCGCCGCAAGGGGCTCGAGAATACCCTCGCGAATGTCCGTCCACCGAGACGCTCCCCCAATCGGTGTGCATTGGCCTCCCCGCGCTCGGTGAGCGGTAAATCGGTGCGGCCGGTGTGTTGGCCGGTAATCGTCCAGGCTGTTTCGCCGTGCCTCGCCAGATAAGTAATGGGAAGAGTTTTGTTCATGCCGCCACCCCGGATCTGCGCTTGTAGGTCTCCAGTCCGAAGCTTGCAGCTCCGACCAGTGCAGCGCGGGCGGTAATCACATGTACGGGGATGCATTCCATCAGGTCTTTGAAGCGGCCCTTCTTTGCAAAGGCTTGCATGAACTGAGGCTCCTTAAGCGCGCCCAGCACGTGCAAGGCAACCCCGCCAGCAAGATAGACCCCGCCCGTTGCTAGAACTTTCAGCGCGAGATTGCCGGCTTCGCTTGCAAGAATCGAAGCCAACATTTTGATGGTGGCCCGGCACAATTCGCTTGGATTGTTCGGCTCGCTGGCCGCCTCCACGATAGCTTTTGTGTGATCCTTGGCGGACGCGATCAATTGAGCGACCTCGGGCCTTTCTACTATGTGTTCGGCTTCGCGAAGATATTCATAAATGTTAGGAACGCCGATTCCGGAGCAGACCCGTTCGACAGCCACGTGATCGAACCGCTCGAGCAGGTATTCGAGCAAATGGATCTGCCGCTGGTCCGTTGGAGCGAAATCTGAGTGACCGCCCTCCGAGCTGTGCGCCAGGTATTGCGAGCCGTCCCAGGTGAGGAATGACTCGCCCAATCCCGTTCCCGGCGCGATGACTGCGATCGTGCCCTTCGAGACGGGCTGCCCGTCATTGAGCGTGACGAGATCGATTGCCCGCAAAACCGGTACCGCCCGCGCGACCGCTTCCAGGTCATTCATCAGATGGACCGACTTGAGATTCAAGTCTTTGGCAAGCGAGATTTCGTCCATCACCCACGGCAAGTTAGTCGTTTTCACGTGGCCATCGATCACTGGGCCGGCAACATCGAAAGAGGCGTACGCGACGGGGACCCTCACTTGAGCAAGGAACTCGGAGACCATCGCCTGCAGACTGTGATAGTCGGCGCTATGGAATTCTGCCTGAGCCAGCGGTGCGTGGGGCCCCGACTCGATCGAATAGATTGCCAGGTCTGTTTTGGTGCCGCCAATGTCTCCTGCAATCAGCATCGCCGAATCCTTTCCAATGTCCTAGCCTAGCGTTCACCCTTTGGATTTGAGCCGTTCAGCGCGCGAAACAAGACATACAAATAGCAGATCACGGCCACGAAGAACCCGTGGTGAATGCCAAATATGGTCGGCAATCGCTCTCTGTGTAAGGGGAAATCGCACCGACGATCGCCATCTTCAGAATGCCCGATCCATTTCCCGTCAGACACCCGCGCTTGGATAAGCCAGGGATGTTTTTTCTAGCGAATGGGGGTGTGTCCTCGGAGAGAATGGCCGCCTCTTCCGATTGAACCCAAGCAAGACTAGTTCTCTTGTCGCATTTGTTGGAACTGTCAAAAGTGACAGACGACAGCCTGCGAGACGTAATTAGGTTGCGTTGCACTCACTCCACAACCCAAACTGTGAAACCCTTGCCGCGCCGAAGGAGTTCCTCAACAGGGTCGTCCCCCAGAAGTTGCCGCCACCTGGATAGCGACTCGCTCCCTACTACGATGGTTTGGCATTTCCGCTCTCTCGCCAGCTCGAGAATCTCGTCGCCTCGCGCACGCCCTTCTGCTGGATCGCAATACCGTTCCTCGATCGAACTGGCGGGCAGTCCCGCCTTGCGTAGGACGGTTCGGGCACGGGCGAGGACGGGTTGTGCCTTTTTCCTCGCTGCGACAATCCACTGGTTTTGATCCGAGTGAAGTTCTCTTTCCAGTTTTTCCTCTTCACTGGGGTCCTCAGCGCCGCCGTGCTCAGTCAAGTGGGCCGGAATTTCTGG
Source organism: Terriglobales bacterium (assembly GCA_051986135.1). Classification (GTDB taxonomy): domain Bacteria; phylum Acidobacteriota; class Terriglobia; order Terriglobales; family Acidobacteriaceae; genus Gp1-AA122. The sequence continues at coordinate 8,336 of JBPYDQ010000235.1, forward strand.
CAGTGTGTGGGCAAGGCAAACCTTGAATCTTCTTCCTCGCCCAATAATCCCAGCCACGTATGAAACTGCTCGTTTCGACGCTTGGGATTCATCGATCACAACAAGCAGCTTGGTGTTCGGCATTTGAAACCACCTAATGTGAATTCGGCGGGCTCTGCGTCCACAGCGTCAAGCTGAATGGAGACTTTACCTTCGCGCAGCCGATGAACGACAATCGCCCGCCGGGAAAGGTTCTTGCGAAGTCTCGTCGACGATATCATAGGCGTCATCCGGTCGGAAGATATCCGAACCATCTGCCCGGGCTGGCTCGCAAGGCTTGTCCGACTCTGAGGTTGTTAGTTTGAAGGCGACATGCTGGAACTGCCAGTCCCTCACGGGCACTACCTTCCCGATGAGGCTTACCAAAAACCGAAATCTTCGCACTAACAACGCTACAGGAATGGAAGAGAAGAGGCTTATAGGCCAGGAAGCCATGCAATGTCATTGATTCCAAAGTCGATTGCAATTTTGGCTAGCACAGGGGCGTTATCCCGGTCGGCACCATGCAGGCATTCCGGTAGAGTACCGGCGATGGGGAAGTGGCGGGATGCCGCGGAAAATATCGAGCTGGAAATCGGGCACGGCAGTCACAGGACCGAACGCCACAAGCACCTCACTCGGGAACAGCAGAAGGCTGCTGCTGAAAAGCTGCGGGTTTTATCGTCCCAAGATTGTCCGGACGGTGTTGATGCTACAATGGTTGCGAGCTGAACGGTGGGCGAGTAGCTCAGCTGGGAGAGCGCCTCGTTCGCAACGAGGAGGCCGGGGGTTCGAATCCCCTCTCGTCCACCAGATTCTAAAGGACT
>JBPYDQ010000236.1:0-4102 GCA_051986135.1 Terriglobales bacterium
AATCGTTGACTAGTGCGCACTTGCCTTGATTCCGAGTCCGTGCATTAGCCACGATGCACGGTCGGATTTTGACTCGGCATCGTTGAATTCGTGGCTTGTGAAATACCACTTCTGTTCCTTTGGGCCACGAACTGCGTTGAAATACTCATCGGCTGACTTCCGGCTGATGTACATGTCGTGCTGCGCCCACTGGAAGTAGATCTTCGCCGGGCCTGTGTTCATCGCGAATCTCTCTGGCTGGATGGGTGCCAGCACCGCAGCTTCCTTATCGAACTCCGCCCTCGGCGTCGTCGCGCGCTGCACCTGCTGGTAGAAGCTGTCGTCGTCCCAGTCGGGGGGCACTTTCGGCAACCCGCCCATGAGCACGAACATCTGGATCCGCTTCTCGGCAGCGGCCAGCGGCGCGCCCCAGGTTGCGCCGAGCGAGTGCCCGACATAGCCAATGTGGTCAGGTTGAACGTCCTTGCGCGAGACCAGAACGTCCACCGCACGCCGTAGGTCCACAACCATCTGTATGTAACCGTCGCGTTCGGACTCGGCCGCTTTGCCCTTCGCTGGCGGGGGCACATCCGGCCGCCAATAAGGCGCGTCAATCATGATGCCGATCGCGCCCCGTTGCGCCATTTCTACTGCTTCGGACAGAAACTCTCCCTTATTTCCTTGTCCCCAGTGCATGTAGACAATGGCCGGGAATGGTCCCTTACCCGAGGGAACCACCAGGTCGGCCGGGACGCGCCCGACCTTTGGCGAATCGTAGGAAACGTCAAATACGCTAACGCCTGTGGCCGGCGTTTCTGACTTGCCGATCGTAAGATTCAGCGGTTTCGCCACGTCATACGCGAAGACCTTGCTCGCATCGGCAGCGGCGGATGTCTGGCCCGCCACCGGCGCGCAGATCGCCAGCACGCTCGAAAATATTAGGGAGGCGACTCTCATTTGTCCGCGGCCTATTTGTGATTCAGCTAGCGCGTCACGGGCCTAACGCTCGTTATTGCTACCACAAACCCATTCGACCTCTCAAGGACGATTTTGCCTTTCCTCGCGTCTGATGGGAGAATTCGGATCGGGGGAAACCAAGAGACTGTCATGGCAGTCGGCTGGGTTCCTCTTACCGATCAATGAGCCACCCTCGATCCCTGGAGCAGACCGTCACTTCCAGTTTCGGTTACACGCCCATCCTTTATCCCGCAGCAAAAAGGGTGAGGGACTTGGCTAGCTGGGCTATGATGCACGGTTTGCCCGCACGGGCGGACCCCAAGTGAATACTGGTGACGTGCAGCCACAAGGGTGCGGAGTGCATTTGCAACAGCAGATGCCGTCATGACATTTCCTTTCAGAGGAGGTTTGGACTCACTGAGTCCGAGGACAAAAGATGTCGCGCAGCGTATGACGTCTCAAGTCGAAACGGCCGGGGCGAGGACCGGAGTGCCACTCCGCTATGGCCCTCTAGTCCCGTCCTTTCCCGCCGTTCTTGCCAGTGAGGAGAAGTTCCCCGGACACTTGCGACATGCATCGGTGGATGGAACTTGGTCCGTTATTCGTCTGTGCGGACTCTACGACCTGACGAGGATTTCCAGTTTGCGCCCGACCGCCATCGATCTACTCCAACCGAGAGCTCGCTCACGTACCAGCAGAATTGGAACGAATCATCACTAAGTGCTTGGAGAAGGAGCGCACGCTCCGATACCAGCACGCTTCCGAGGCTCGCATCGATTTGCAGCGATTGCGCGATCCTGAATCCTCAGGGCGGAAAAATTCGCCATTCCAAGACCGACACTAAGGATTCGCTGGCGGCGATACTCCCGGTTCTTGCGGTTTACTCACCGGAGCTGCCTTTATTTACCTCCATAAATATCGCACACCCAAGCTGGGCGACAAAGACAACCTTGTGCTTGCTGAGTTCGCGAATAAGACAGGTGATTCGGTGTTCGATGGGTTGAGCACCTTGCGACAAGGTCTTTCCACTCAATTAGAACAGTCACCATTTCTCAACTTGCTTTCCGATGATCGAATCGGCCGGACACTCGCCCTTATGGAGCAACCCAAAGGGACGCGGTTGACGCACGAGTTAGCACGTGAAGTATGCCAGGGAACGGCAAGCGCAGGAGTTTTGGCGGGGACTATTGCCGCGAGCACTCGACCAGGGCGTTGAGATCGGCAAAGTCATTGGGCGTATGCACCTTGCGTTGGACAATCGAGAAGATCTCGATCTGATTGAGCCAACTGGGTGAATCGGAGCATGTACGAAGGTCAGGTGACGATAGCGGTGCGGCTGCCATCACATAACGCCGCAAACTTTTTTTCAGAGTAGAAAACCTGACAACGGCGCGGAATCTGACCAGCTTCCAGGCGTATGATTACTTTGACCACTGATGTGTGAGTCGATGAACGTTTGGATGATTTCCGCCGTAGTCGCTCTTACATTGTACTCGAGTGCAGTACTCTCGCAGACGACCATTCCTTTGGGAGCCGTGCTGCCTGTGCAATTGAATTCTTCACTGAATTCCCGGAAGAGCAAACCGGGCGAAAGAGTGACTGCCCGAATCATGCAGGATGTGCGTCTTTCGTCGAGCGGGAAGATTCGTGAAGGGGCCAAGGTGTTGGGGTACGTAGTGAGCGTTAAAGCATTCAGAGCAGGGCAACGAGCCGAGATAGCCCTCCACTTTGACAGGCTGGAATTCGCGCATCAGACTGTGCGCGTCAGCACTAATCTCAGGGCGCTGGCCTCCATGATGGAGGTCGAGTACGCACAAGTCCCGCCCACGGGGCCAGATCGCGGAACACCATGGGGATGGACAACGAGGAATCTGATCGGCGGTGAGGTGGCTTACGGGGAAGGCGGCCCGGTGGTGCATGGAGCACATCAGGTAGGAAAGGCGCTTGTTAATGGTGTTCTGATTCCTGTCAGACCAAATCCGCTGCTTGGGTGTCGTGGCGAAGTTGCTGGTAATGCCGAGCCCCAGCCTTTATGGGTGTTCTCGTCTGATGCCTGTGGCGTGTACGGATTCGGTGATTTAGAAATTGCTCACTCTGGGCGCACTGCCCCAATCGGCGACATTACCCTCGCCTCGAAGGAAGGGGACTTCAACCTTCGGAGTGGAAGCGGCATGTTGCTGAGAGTCATCGGTATCAACTTGGAGTAGAAACTACTTTCCGAGAGATTCTGTCGAGCCCGTTCCCAAAGCACAATCCGAATACACTTTGCACTTTTTGATGTTTGCTGTCGTACGGCAAACCTACCGCAAATTAAACCTGGACTAGGAAGGAGATTCCTAACCCAGTTAGGGCGAGGCCGTACCACCGTTCAAGCTTTACGGCGCGAGTTTTGATAGCAAGACGAGCACCCAGATGCGAAAACGGGGCTGCACCCAAAGCTACCAGACCTGTGACTACCCATGAAATGTGTCCTAGGCAAGCGTGAACGACTGTGCCTGGTATAGCCAGAACCGCAGAAACGGCCAGCGAGCGTGCGAATGCTTTTTTCATGGGTTGCTTAAGAAATGGGTCTAGCTTGGCACAAGGAGAAATCCCCATGCCGGGCTCCAAATCCATCTTGGTGCAGTTGTTCCTCGGATATAACTGTGAAAACCCGCTCATACGCTGCAAATTCTTGGAAAAATGTGTTCAACAAGGGGACGTCATTTGGTGTGCCGGAACGAATCGAGAGCATTGCTTATTCCTCGTTCGGCAGATTACTACCAATGCGGGAATTGCGTCATGCGACGGCGACCTACTCAGGGCGAAGCGTGAAGTTATCGAGCCCGATTCTCAGTCGGGACTGCCTTGGATGGCAAAGGGAAGGTTGTCATTCGCCATAATTCATGTACCGACAGCCGCCCTCGGCTGTCCAGCCGAGCCAAGGTCGACACTGATTTTACGGCTGCAACGAGAGCCTGTCGGTTGTGTTCTGTTCGACTGCACGACGTGAGTAGGCGAGTGGAAAGTATTGCCAGTCCTGCCACAGGCGCAACAGGTCAGAATAATGAGGGCTTCCCGGCTGCCCACTCTGCCCAGGAGTATTGATTGCGAACGAGCGGTCCCAGTCGCCGGGATCCAGGATCTCACGATAGCTGGCACCCTCGATTTGTTCAAAGGAGTCGCC
>JBPYDQ010000237.1:0-2828 GCA_051986135.1 Terriglobales bacterium
CTGACGATTACGAGTACCCCGACGCGATCAATGTGCATTCTCGCCTGACAGTATCTAACAACACCAGGGCAGGAAGGAAATTAGCCGCTAAGCCTCGTATTCCATTGGAATCATCGGAAATGAACTCGAGACAGGGAACCGGCGTTCGCACCTTAGCTTTTTATAGTGACTGCGACTGGAATCCCAGTACAAATCCAACTGGGCTCTGACACGCTCGCTGGCAGATTCGTCCGATTCGCTGGAAAACAATGATCGTCCATGGGCCTCGCCCGGCAACCTTGTATTAGCGTATCGAGCGAATGTTTCCAGTCCTTCCACATATCAGTGATCTGATTCGAGTGAACCGAGGCCAAGACCATCGCCCTTCTTCGCAGGAGACCAAAGCTTTGATGAATCCCGGAGTTGAAAAACGTCACAGCGTGGGGGGGGAAGCCTGTGCTTGAAACGCTGCGATGATTATCGCCAAAGATTTGGCAATTCGCCAGTTCTCTAGGTCATCCGGCGCGTCTGATAATAACTCAACCAGCATAAAGGCTGCCATGGCGGCCCTCTTCTGCGGCAACTGAACGGCAATATGTGCTCAGCAAAGCGGCGACTCCCATGCTGAGCCCGGATGCTCACTAGACCGATTCGCCTTCGGGCAAATCCGTATTTTCCTGCCCGGAGTTACCTTGCGTCCGAGGCTGGGTTGGCTACCCGGTTTCATCCAGACTCTGTTTGAAAGCGGACGATCCTCCCTCGGTGATCTGGGGGTTCCGGAGGGCCGTAGCCGAGTTCGTCAACCAGGAAGAGTAAGCCAGTAGCCTGGGATAAGTCGTCTGGCCAACCGGAAGGCGTGTCCGGGAAGAGGCGGCAGGGTGGATTAGCTCCAGCCTTCCTTGGGAACTTGCACAATATTGTTGCGGATGGCGTACAGCACCAATTCACCGACCGAATGCAGCTTCAGCTTGCGCATGATGTTGCTTCGGTGTGTTTCGGCGGTCTTGACGCTGAGTTTCAGCACGGATGCAACTTCCTTCGAGCTCTTGCCTTCGGCGAGAAGTTGCACGATCTCGCGTTCTCGCGGAGTCAAGCTCGGCAGAGAAGTCTCGGATACGTGGGGGTCTCCCCCTTTAAGATAAGCATCCAGCACCATTTGTCCGACGCGTGGGGTAAAAAATGTTCTGTGTTGGAGTATGGCCTCCACGGCCGCCACCAGATCACGCGCAGCATCGGATTTTAAGACGAACCCGCGGGCTCCCGCCTGCAGAACATCGCGCACCACTTGGTCTGTGTCGGTGATGGTAAGAACGAGCACCTTTTGATCGGGATTGTTATGCAGAATCTGGCGGGTGGCATCGAGTCCATTCAGGTTTGGCATTCCAATGTCGAGAATGACAACGTCCGGTTTTAGCTCTCGTGCCTGATCTACGGCCTGCCGTCCATCGATCGCTTCGCCGCACACTTGCCAGCCGTGCGACTGCAACAGCGCACACAAGCCCTTACGGACGACCTCATGGTCATCCGCGACTAGAATTCGGTATTGAGCCATTTAAAAAATTGCCCTTTATCTGGGGAGCACACCACTGAGGCCGGTCAAACTATTCGGCACCAGTTCGGTCGACGCTCGCCGTCCTGGTAGTTTACCGGTTTCTGTACTATGCCGTGTTCCGCACTTCATTGTAACTACAGTGAATGCTGTATGGACTTGCCCCTACAAGTTTTGGCGCAATATGCAGATGCGCTTTCTAAGCGTCTTTTAAGGGAAATCCTTAGGGGGCAGCTGGTTGCGCGGGAGTACATCAAGTTTTCACATAGGGCAGGTACCAGATTCCCGGCTAACGGCTTACGGAATCCTGAATTCACCCGGGATTGCACCTCTCGACTCGGGGTCAGGACCCGAGCCTTTGAGTGTTGGTCGCAGGCGTACGTGGCTACCTGAGAAGGGGACTCATGGCGGTTAAAATCCTTTTGGCAGATGACCACGAAGTGGTACGACAAGGGTTGCGCACCATCCTGAAGGCACGGCCGGACTGGGAAATCATCGGTGAAGCGGAGAATGGCCAGCAGGCCATCGATGCCGTTCGCGAACTGCGGCCAGATGTAGTGATCCTCGACATCACTATGCCGGTCATGAGCGGGTTAGAAGCAACGCAGGCGATCTGCAACCTGCACGTTGGCGCACACATACTCATCTTTACCATGCATGACTCCAAGAGCCTGATCAAAGCGGTGCGCACGGCGGGAGCTGACGCATACGTGCTAAAGTCCCGCGCAGCGCGCGATTTGATCAAAGCGGTCGAAGCTATGCTGGGGGGTGGCAGTTTCTTCGGTCCCGAAAACGGATGGACCGGAGAAGAAACCCAGAACCCCAAGGCAAGCAATCTGCTGCTCTGCCGGGGGCTTTCATCTGCTTCGACGTAATTTAACGCGATCCGTGCCCGGCCAGTTCAGCAACGGGTGGCTCGTGGTTGCCAGCCTCGGCCACATGAATCCCAAGGCAGGATGCTCATGCCAGCTAAATCTCTCCGTCGACACCAGAGGCTGACCGCACCCAGGCAAATGCACCCGTTAAGGTACATCGGTCTTCGCCGACAGCGGTTCAGGACTGGCTCTCTGCCGCGATCTCGCTTGATTTTGAACAAGCCCAGGCAGGGCAGAGGTTACGCCTGGCGAGATATTGCGGCCATGTCGGCGATTTGTCTGCGGCCTTGGCTTTTGCGACATTGGTCGTCCAAAGATCGATTTTCGTCGGCAGCTGCCACCGGAATCGCAATCCATTTCTTTCAAGCGGTCGAATAGGCGTGGCTGATCGCGCTGGTCGCATGGCTGAGTCTGGCCGGGCTGGA
>JBPYDQ010000238.1:0-2074 GCA_051986135.1 Terriglobales bacterium
CCGGCCTTTCTTGCCGGCAGAAAGTTGACGCTCAGAATCATCCGGGGACGAAGTTCCCGTTGCACACCGATGTTCATCTCAAGCGAACGCGCCTGGACTTGATGCGGTATCCGCACTTGCCGCTGCCGCAGGTCCAGACCACGCACGCCTCGGACTGTCTGGCGTTGCTCGCCTCTCCACCCGTCAACCTGCCGACGATTTCGCCGCTGGAGGTGAGCCGATGAGCACCGCTCCGCAACCTACCAACGACACTCCTCAGGTGCTGCTACAACGTCATCTGCTCCGCCCGCCCACCTTGCTGCGTGAGTACGACAAAGTTGCGCGCCAATGCGCCCAGGAGCAAGTGGACTATCCCCGCTACTTACTACGCCTGAGCGAACTGGAGTTAGTGGACCGCGAGCGACGCGCCACGGAACGTCGCATCCATCAGGCGCGCTTTCCGTTGGTCAAGAGCCTGGACAGTTTCGACTTTCTGGCCATTCCTTCGCTCAACAAAACCCTGGTGCTGGAATTGGCGCGTTGCGAGTTCCTCGCCCGCCGCGAGCGCGTGCTGCTGTTGGGCGACAGTGGCACGGGAAAAACTCACTTGGCGTTGGCTCTGGGACTGGCGGCCTGCCACGGCTTACCGGCGCCTTGCTCGATCGGCTGACCCATCACGTGCACATCCTGGAGATGAGCGGCGAGAGCTACCCGCTGAAGCAGAGCAAGCGCAAACGGGGTTCGGAACCCTCTGCCGCCTGAGTCTCCGCGCTTCCGTGACCGATACGCCCACGCTGGCCAGATTCCGGGATTCGAGAAGATCCTCGAGACCGACGCGAAAATTCCAGAGGACGGTTGACGCAATCCGAAGATGTGGCGCGCATCATCGCGGCGCTGTGCCATCCGGCCACCCATTGGCTCACCGGGGATGTCCTGCATGTGGAGGGCGGAGAGAATCGTAGGATAAATCGATGGCGGAAGACGACGAACTCGGTCGGATCGTGCTCACCATAGTGGGAATTGTTCCCATCATGAAGAAGCGAACCGGGATGCACGGCTGAGTTGCTACAAACCACGGCACCTCGCCCGCCCTCTCGTATACAAGGTGTAAAAAGGCCTAGGGTAGACGTTGCCCATTCTGGAACATCCGTTGCAAATCGAAATAATGGGCAGTCAAACAGAAAAATATCGGCAACAGCCGCTGCAGGCCATCTTCTTATGTAGCGAATCACCACCGAAAAGTCTTCTTCAAAACGAGGTGTTTGTGAAATACGACAACATAAAAATACGACAACATAACCGACATCGATTCGTTGCGTGCCTGGTCCGATGAGAGCGTTGAAGTAGCCGCTGTGGTCGGCTGACGAGGAGTTTGCACGGCATCATCTGGCAGTCTGCCAAGGTAAAAGACCGGGATTTCCTTGAACGTCTATCATCTTGCCGATCCCCGCTCCTGTCCCCTTTAGTCCCTCGATCGGAGATGGAAATCCGATCGATTCATTTGCCATGTTTCTGGCCTCTCTTCTTCGCTATCGCCCTCGCTTACTCTCCCCCACTGCTGTGGGGAGTTTCGGCGCGCTTACCAGGATGTTGTGACATGCGGCGTTTGCAGTGGTATTTTTGCATTCAGTCAGAGGACGACATCAATCCCCGACCCCAACAATCCTAACTTTGGAAGCTACGGCAGCTCATTTGCCAGCTATGTAGGCCGAGATGCTGTGCCCGACGATCACTGCGTTGATCTCTCATCTCGGAAGGAGGTCACTGGAGCTCACCGGAGATGTCCTGCATGTGGACGGGCGGGGAGAATATCGTAGGATAAATCGCATGGCGGAAGACGACGGACTCGATTGCCTCGACCTGCTGGAAGAAACGCCCGCGATCCTGCGTGGCCTGATGCGCGAACTCTCGCACGACGACGCCCATTGGAAGCCGGCGCCCGACCGGTTTTCGGTGGCCGAGGTGCTCGCGCACCTTTCGCATTCGGAGGGCCACTGCTATCGCATGCGCGTCGATCAGTTCCTGAACGAAGAATTGCCGGAATTCGAACAGGACGATGCGCAGATGTATCTCGATCTATACCGCGATGCCGATG
>JBPYDQ010000239.1:0-8376 GCA_051986135.1 Terriglobales bacterium
CGAATGGCGGTTGCCACGTCGATCGCATGCGCGGGTCCTAGGACACCCGCGCGCGTCTGCCGAGTGACCGTTCCCCAGACCGACATCATCGCGTCGTACTCGCCAACCGGTAGTCGGACCCGCCGCAACCAGTGCTCCCTCGGCGAGCCATTTCCAGATCGGAAACACGCCGGCGTTTCGTTTGGTTCCCCAGCTTTGGATCAACCCGAACGCGAGATCGTGCAGACGTGGATGCTGCACGGTCACCGGGATTTCCATCTTGATCACGCGGGCAGGCTGCGTAGGGGTGAGAGGCGGCCGTGTTCGTGCAAAAGCGCGCTTTTGGGCACGTCTGGCACTTCCTTGAGCGCGCGCTCTTCGACGCCGAGCAATGTCCGCACAGCGCGATCACCCCGGACGTGCACGCCCACTTTCAGACTGTGTCGGGCGGTGTAAGAGATCGCCTCGGTGTTCCCACATGTGTTGGCCTCTGAGATCAGGTCGTCCGACGTACGGTTCTTCCGTCGCACTATTCTCCGCGCCCCGTCGAGAACGCACTTGAGACCCCAGATGCGAAACATGTCGTCTCCGGACTCGGGCGGCCACCCGGTCCATCGAAGCCGACATCTGACTCGGCGCACGACCGCCGAGTCCCAGGACAGCCACCATCGTGCGCACGCGAAAGTTGAGCGCTCCACGATCCCGCGCTGAATGCAAAAGCGGTAACTCGTTCTCTTCCACAAATGCGTCCCGTACCGTGGTGATCCCGTGCGCGGAATAGTCGAGGGACGTAAGTCTCAGTTCTTCGACGCGCTTCTCCGTGGACTTCGGTGGGAAGAGCCGCTCCACCATTCCCTTCGCCGGATCGATCAGCCAGCCGGGCTGCCGGCCGCATCCTTGACGATGGTGCCGCCAGCGGGCGTCGGTGTCTCGCGCGTCAGCCCGGCCAGACGCGTGCCCATGGTAGTGAGCACATCGTTATGGGCACCTCGCCTTAATACTGGGTCGTCACTCGTCGCCCGGTCGAGATCATTGGCCTGCGGCATCCGCTGCTCGGCAAGGTTCCATTCCTTCCAGTCCGACGACGTGCGGATCCAGTCATGAGGCGTTGGGTTGAGCGGCGATTCACCGACGTACCTTGCTCACTGCACAGAGTCCTCAAGGAAGAGCCTTGGCTCCAGCGGTTTAGGTCTCTTTCTGGCCGCCCTGTCAAGGTTGATTTCGCGAGGCTACCCGGCGTGCGGTAGCAGCACCGGTTATTCTCAGTCAAGTAATTGCTGTCTGTTGCCTGCCGAGTAGGTGTCGCTACATTCGAAATCACTCAAAACCCCTTCTTCCCTGCTGCTCAAACCTAGGATTTTCCTGATTTGGGACAGAAAATGCGATCACTAGCCCTGCGATGGCGGTCTCTGTCGGGCAACTGAATCGCTTCGAACGATTACTCTTTTGGCTGCCGTCTCGCAGGAGCGCTCATACTCGTGAGGATTGAAGCGATGCTCCCGCTGACGATCCCTTCATCACGCCTCTTAGCCTCCTCTCTTTCTAGAATACTTTCATCGGCAAATCCGAAAAAATGGGCATAATTTCCTAGCTGGAGGAATTCACATGTCCTTTCGTTCCGTCTTCATTGCAGTCGTGATCGCCTTCGCCTTGATTTTGGGTGCATTCCTGATCAACCGCGCAAGACCAAGGGTCGAGGCCGAACAACCGACCGAAGCATTGGTCCGTGCCACTGGAAAATGTGCAGAATGTCACCTGAGAACCCAGTACTCGATCGTGCACCAGTACGAAATGAGCATGCACGCACGAAAGGGTGTGAACTGCCTGGACTGCCACCAGCCTGCCGCGGGGGCAGGAGAAGAAAGACCATCATGGGTTTTTAATCTCCTCCAAACTGACGGCCGGCAATTGCCGTAGCTGCCACGAAAGCATCTACCAACAATTTCTGCGCAGCCGGCACGCGGCGCCTGCATGGGCTGCCATTTATGGCGAAAAGGGACTGACTCAGGAGCAGGTAAAATTCTCGGAAACATACCAACCGGGGGGAACACGACGGCCGCCTCATCCTTTTGTCCAGTTAGAAGGTGGATCCGCCATGACAAGCGGATGTGAACAGTGTCATAGCGTGGGAAGGCCAAATGCTGACGGCACGATCGGAACCTGCACGGTTTGCCACACCCGCCATACCAGTTCGGTGCGAATCGCGCGGCTCCCTGGGACATGCGCGCAATGCCACATGGGCCCGGACCATTCGCAGATTGAAATCTATGAAGAATCGAAACACGGTGTGATGTTTCAGGCGCAGGAGCGTCTTCTGAACCTGGACGCTCCGCCGAAGACTCTGACAACACGAGACATGTTTGTTCCGACCTGCGCGACGTGTCACATGAGCGGAATCAATGGTCTGGGTGTCACGCATGATCCTTCCGAGCGTCTCTCCTACTACCTGGCAAACGCGATTACCGACAAACGGCCGAACTATGCGGCTGCCCAGGCCAAAATGAAACAGATCTGCTCTCAGTGCCACACGCCCGCACTGATTGATCGTGTTTACAGTCAGGCGGAACAGGTTGTGCAAACGACCAATCAGCGTGTCCTAGCGGCGCAGGAGATTGTGAACGGCCTGCGCAAAGACAGCGTGCTAACCGGGCCACCATTCTCCCAGCCGATAGATTTTGTGTACTTCGATTTGTGGCACTACGGCGGGCGGACGAGCAAGCACGGCGCCTTTATGGGTGGGGCGGATTTTGTCCAGTGGCATGGCAACTACCCGATGTTACGGAAGACAGTCGAATTGAAAGCCATGGCGGAAGAACTCAGGAGACAACATGGCCGCTCCAAATGAACGCTGGTGGACGCAGCCCGAACTGTGGGTCGAGGCTTTCGCAATCCTGAACATCGGGTTCCTGACCTTCGACATTTACCTCGCCCACTCGGTTAACCAATTTCGGAACCGCGCGGAGTACATTCCGTTACTGTTTTCAGCGACGTCGCCGCTGATCCTCATTGTTTCTTTGAGCCAACGAAGCAAACGCCGGCTTCTTTGGAAAATCTTGGGGCATGTCGTCGGATGGGCGGCAATCCTATTGGGGCTGACAGGAGTGATCCTGCACCTTGAAAGCAGCTTCTTTTACGAGCGCACGATTCGAAGCCTAACCTACTCGGCACCTTTTGCTGCACCGCTTGCCTATACGGGACTTGGATTTCTGTTGGTGGTGAATCGCATGGTCGATTCAGAATCGCTCGAATGGGCGCAGTGGATATTGCTTTTCACACTGGGAGGGTATCTTGGGAACTTCATTTTCAGCTTGGCAGACCATGCGGGAAATGGATTCTTCTTCAAGGTCGAATGGGTACCAGTCATCGCAAGTGCCGTTGCAGTCGGTTTTCTTTGTGTACCGTTGTTGGTTAGCGTATCGCGATTGTTTATCGATCTAAGCGCTGGGATTCTGGTGTTGGAGGGGGGCGTTGGACTCTGGGGATTTGTGCTGCACACGATGGGCAATCTAGAAGGGCCCTCGATCCATGCATTCGACAATTTCATCTATGGCGCTCCCCCCATGGCTCCGCTGCTTTTCCCTAACCTGATGGTGCTAGGCATCATCGGACTATGGCAGTTGCGAAACAAGGTGGGCGCCGAGGCTTTGGCTAACTCAGCGCAGAGGGCTTAATCGGCGGCGAATCACGAAGTCGCGCAGAAGCCGTGCGGGCCCAGCAAAAACGTGCAAAACATCTTCCCAGGCGGACAGTTGTTGTGGAATTGTTCCGATACTCTCCTGGACCGAGAGCTCAACCCAATGTTCTGAATGACCGCTCATGCAGTGTTGGGCTCAGTCGGCTAGGGCGGAAGCGAAATCCACCTTCTCCCCAAGGCGCGGTCGCATCTCTTTGAGCCAAGCCGTGGGGTTAATACCGTGGATGATACGTCCCAAGAAACCCAAGCGCTCGCCGACCTTGTCCGGATTGCGCCGGATATCCTCCTTGGTGATTCTTGCATACAAGGCGAGGAAACCTTGCATGCTGGCGGTTTTGGTGAAACGGCAACAGGTTTTCGCAAAACCTGAAGGTGCAACGTGCCCCAATCCCAAAAAGTGGAGAGCGCAACTGCTTGAAAAGAATGGCTCCTCAGGTATGACTCGAAGCTATAACCCTCCGGGTTGCGGCGTTCGACTTTTGATAGATTGCGATCAATTGCTATTACGTCCCCGTCGCTTGCTACTGTTTGCGACCGTTATTGACGGGGAGGGGGCACGAAAGTGAGCAAAGTCCTTCCCCATGAATCTGGGCCCGCTTAGAAAGGCCGTCTTTCTCTTGTCACTGACCTGCCCTGCGGGTACGCTCTGGGCGACACAGTGCCCCTCGACAACTAGTGTCGCGGGCAGCTGTGTTCGGAGCAAGATGTTGATTTTTACCGTCGCCGCACGACCCGCCCTCCCTGACCCCGAGCAATTTAGACTGAAGATGAGTGTTGATTTCCGATACGGGAAAGAATGGGACGATGCCTGCCTTTTATAACTACCGCTAAGCATCTTCGGGTTTGGCTGAGGCGGGGCGAGCACTAAGATTTTTCGCGGGAAGGTGCTGATGTGCATCGTGCTCTTCGGGGACTATTCACATGTTGAACCTTCCTCAAATATAGGATAGCTTTATCGTTGTTTGTGCCTCCCCAGCCGCCGCCGGTCAGTCACCTGGACCGGCACACACGGCCACAGAACAAACAGGCAATTTGTGAACGGAGACTGATCCCGATCGGGACGGTACTTCGCGTCAGTCGTGTGGGCCTCTTGTCTAGTTAGCGAGAGACCAGTTTTGAGGAGGCATCAATGAGGCTCTCGATCTTTGCGGCTATCAGCTCCGCCCGGGGTTTAAAAGGCGTTTATTCATCTGCCAAAACAGGAATCGCATTCCTTCTTGTAATCTGCTCCACAATGGCGTGGTCGCAGGCGTCAGACCCGGGGACAAGAGTAGATCAACAAACGGTCGAGATGCTACTGGCACGAATCAATCAACTTGAAGCCAGGGTCGCACAACTGGAGGGGGCGGCGCGGCAGGCCGCTTCCCCCGCCACCCCGCCCGCAACAATACCCACCTCGCAGGTTTCCGCCCAGTCAAATCCACCTTCTAGCCAGCCCGAGCAGCAGGAACAAGCCGACGAGACCGAGCCTGATCACAAAGACGTCAGCGAGACCTTGTTGCGCATTCGTGGCTACGGCGATATTAATTTCCACGGCGACAATGTCAGAGGAGACACGACTGCATTCAGTCTCGGACAGCTCAACTTGTTTGTCACCTCGGACATATCAGAAAAGTTCAAAGCATTGAGTGAGATTGTTTTTGAAGGGGGCCCGGACAACATCTACGGAGTACGGACGGGGGTGGCCAACCAAATGAGCGTAGATGTTGAACGCTATCTTGTGCAGTATTCCTATAATGACTACTTCAACATTGGCGCAGGCCGATATCACACAGCGATCGGTTATTACAACACGGCTTATCATCACAGCACCTGGTTTCAGACCACCACAGACAGACCGTTTCTTTTTCAATTCGAAGACCGAGGAGGCATCTTGCCGATCCACACGGTGGGAGTTTCGGCAAACGGCCTAATTCCCTCGGGTTCACTGGGCCTTCACTATGTAGCCGAAGTGGGCAACGGCCGAGCCTCCCGTTCGCCCTTAACCCAGGAGCCCGTCCAAAATATTGTAGATGACTCGAATCGAAAAGCCTTCAATCTAGCCCTATATGCGCGCCCGGACGCGGTCCGCGGATTGCAAATAGGCTTTTCCGGCTACCACGATGTACTAGCGCCTAACAACCAACCGCGGGTCAATGAAACGATTTTGGCCGCGCACGCGGTGTACGTTCTCCCGAAATTCGAATGGCTCAACGAGGCGCTCGTGGTTCGGCATTCCCCCCAAGGTCTGTCGCGGGTATTTCAAACACCGGGCTTCTACAGTCAGGTCTCAAAGCAGTTCGGCGCGTTCCGACCGTACTTTCGCTACGAGTACATGAATGCGCCGAACAACGAGCCCATATTCCCGGATATTGGTCTGCGCCACGGCCCTTCCGTGGGCCTACGCTACGACGCTAGTGAATTCGTAGCCTTGAAACTGCAGTATGACCGCGTAGCATTACGCGGCCAGCCTGCGGTCAATCGCCTAGGGACGCAAGTCGGATTTACTTTCTAGCGGGGCATTCATGCTGCAGCGTGTGGCGATCCTGATCCTGATCCTGAACGCTGTGGTCGCCGTCTCGGTTGGAATCGCTTTTCAGCAAGCAAGTCTCGCCCCAACCGTGAATCCAGAGACGAGCACGGTGGCCCAGCAGAGTCTGGCCATTATCGTCAATCGATCCAATCCGGTGGATGACGTGTCCTTCGAGGAGTTACGCAAAATCTTCCTCGGTGAGCGCAGCCACTGGTCCAACGGACGCCGCATAACCCTGGTCATGATCGAGGCAGGACGGCCGGAGCGGGCGGCGATGTTACGCGAACTCTACCGAATGAATGAAACGGACTTTAGCCGTCATTTCCTGCACGGCCTGTTTACCGGCCAGGTTCTCGTATCTCCAAAAACTTTGAGTACGCCTGTCGGTGTCTGCAAATTCGTTTTTAACGTACCCGGCGCTATTGGATATGTACGAGCTTCCGACGTGGACGACTTCGTTCGCGTCATTCGGATCGATGGACGTCTCCCCGAAAGTAAGGATTACAGCCTGCGGATACCACCAAAGGTGAGGTAACATTGAACCAAAGACACAACGCAACCCTTCCAGCTACCACTGGTAGTTCTGCAAGGTCGACCCGGCGCGTTGTGAACAACCTTTCCCGTCACATCTCCGCACTGCTATTGTTTGTGGTTTTTGCAGTCGAGCTGGGAGTCGGAGGATTTGTGGTTCGGGATTTGCGTATCGCCGATAACGAGGCACACCGCATGTACACGGAATCAGTGCTTGGTCTGCGCCGAATCGGTGAATTGCAGTACGACGCCCAAGAGACCCGTCGCAGCACCCTTTACGCTCTAACCACGGATGACAGCAATCTCCAGGTTGAATACGCTGACCAATCACGCAGCGCCGACCGCCGGGTCAGCGAAGGAATTTCGCAATACCAGCATGAGGCGCAAACACGCCAGCAGATCGCGCTTGGCCAGCACCTGCACACAGATTGGACAGCTTATTTGAGAATTCGCGACGAGGTATTAGCCTCTATTCTGGAGGGCAGTATTAAAGAGGCGGTAAGTCTCGATCTCAGTGGAGGCGTGTCCTCATTCGATCGCGTAGGCCAAGATTTGGAGGAAGTTAAGCGCCTCTACGACCAACAGGCATCGCAGCAGTTAGCGAATGTTGCAGCGAGCTCCCGGCGCACCGTTGCTAGACTAATAGGGGTGCTGCTGTTTACCTTTCTTTTTGTCAGCGTCTCGGTGTGGGCCATCCAACGCAGCAGGGTGCTAGGGACGTTGCAGCTAGCCAAACTGCAAATGGATTTCGTTGCCTCGGTTTCGCACGAGTTGCGCACACCTCTGGCAGTGATTTGCTCTGCAGCCGATAACATCGGCGATGGCGTAGTGACCGGAAAAGATCAACTCCAGCGATACAGTTCGACGATTCGCAATCAGAGCCGGCAGATAACCGAATTGGTGAACCAAATTTTACTGTTCGCCTCCACTCGCGATGGTCAGCAGCGGTATGCCTGGAGTCCCATTCATCTTCAGGAACTCATTCGCCGAATGCTCGATGACACTTCCGAGTTGACTCACGGAGCGGGATTTGAGGTCGAACAAAACCTAGAGTCAGGATTGCCCGCGGTAATGGGTGATGCATCCGCGCTCTCCAAGGCACTTCAGAATCTGCTGGTAAATGCCATAAAATATAGCGGCGGTAACCGTTGGATCAGTATTTCCGCGTCGCTCACGCGCTCGTCCGAGCACGATAGCAAGGAAGTTCGCATCAGCGTTCGAGACCGCGGCATAGGCATTGATCGTTCGGAGGTGGAACATATTTTTGAGCCCTTCTATCGGAGTTCCAGAGTGAGTGCCGCTCAAATTCATGGGACAGGTCTGGGGTTACCGTTGGCCAAGCATATTGTTGAGGCGATGGGAGGCAGAATCTCGGTGCAAAGCGAACTCGGTGTTGGCAGCGTTTTTACCTTACATGTGCCGGTGGCGGAGGATGCGGTCCATGATCCGGTTCCTACCTCCCCCGCTCATCTCTTCTCGCAAAAATGAACGAAAGCATCTTGTTGATAGAAGACGAGGAAGCACTGCGCATGACCCTGACGGATCGCTTGCGTAGCGAAGGCTACCTTGTTGACGTTGCTGCCGATGGTGACCAGGGTTATGACAAGGCGACCCGCCTAGCTTTTGATCTGGTCATCCTCGATGTTATGTTGCCAGGGCG
>JBPYDQ010000240.1:0-8899 GCA_051986135.1 Terriglobales bacterium
CACCTCGTCCTCTGACATATTCGTAGAATCGAGAATCACGGCGTCTTCTGCCGGGACCAGCGGCGAAACAGCTCGCGTTCGATCCCGAAGATCACGTTCCCGCAAGTGCGCGGCCGTCTCCCATGTCGACGGCTCTTTGATCTTCTGCTGATCCAGCCGCCGCTGCTCGCGCACCACCGGGTCGGCATCCAAAAATATCTTCACATCGGCATGGGGAAAAACCTTTGTGCCGATATCGCGCCCTTCCATGACCACGCCGCCTTCCATCCCCATTGCCCGCTGATGGGCGACCATCCACTCGCGCACCTCGGGATGAATGGAGACGCGCGACGCGGCTTCGGTTACATCCTTTTCCCGCACGCGCTCGGAAACATCGCGGCCGTCGAGCAGCACGCGATTGCCGCTCACCGTTGGCTCCAATCGAATGCGCGAATCATCCGCCAGCTTAACCAATGCCGCCTCATCGTCGAGCGATACATCCCACTCAATCCCTTTAAGCGCCAAGGCGCGGTACATCGCCCCGCTCTCCAGGTTCACATAGCCCAGTTTACGGGCAAGCTTGGCAGCGATGGTGCTCTTGCCCGCCCCGGCTGGGCCATCGATGGCAATAATCAGTTTGCGACCAGATACTTGTGTCATTCCCGAAGGTAACGGTTCCACAGAATCGGCACTCGGCATGGCGCCCGCTTTGACCCCTTTGCGCTCACCGCCGGGCATGCCCAGATTGTCATCCGCGCGAACGGAAGGGTCCAGGTTTTCCTGCCCTGAGCACCGGCCTTAGGAACGGAAAACTAAACGCTGGGTGCTCGATGCTCATCTGACCCGCTGTGGCCCAGGTTCACTCGCCTTATAAACAGTCTTAGCCGGTGTAACCTGGATCATCGACCGGTCCCCTACACGAAGAAAACTGAGCTCGCGGGCAGACAAGAGTGCGTTGATCGCCTCCTTGATACGGGAGCGCGGCACGAAATTCCCAAACAGAGTCTCCACCTCCACTGGCTCCGCGGCGACCACACAGTCCAAGTATTTCGACACCAGTGCCGACAAGGCCTCTGCGATCGACAATCCTATGCCCTCACGCACCGCCTCCGGAGCCCAACGGTATAAGACATCCCAGGACGACCCTTCCTCGGCGCTGTAATCGACGCGTGTGATTCTCAGCTTCGACCACAACTCGGTCAAAGCCCGGTCTAAGGCGGCGAGCGACGGTTCTCGGCCAAGCGCCAAGCGCATCTTCTGTTTGGAAACCGGTCCCTCGCGGCGGATGATTTCAAATGCATCCGCGGCCAGTTGCGAATATCCCGAGCGCGGCCCCGGTTTGGGCGGTTGTTTGGGATTGCGTTCGCCTCCCAGCGCATAAAAATAAGGAAAAACCGAGGCTGCCAGCAAGAAATTATTGTTTTCCCCGAAAAGATTGGCCTCGAATGCCGCCCGGTCCCGCAGCAGCCTGACCATCAACTCGGTGGCCGCTTGCGCCCGTGGATCTTCGAATGCATGCTGCCAGGGGGGAAGACGATCATCGGCGCCGACCCAGGCCCCAACGAAAGTGGGAACCAGCACGGGAGGGCGGAGCGGATACATCAGACAGAACCCGACCGACTCGATAAACTCCTGCGCTTCTTCGAGCGTGCGTACCGGGCTGCCATGCAAATGCCATTTTTGTGCCCGCGCCTGCTGGAGTTCACTATCGGTCATGTCTACGATTAAAACACAGGCAGTTTTGAAACTCAGCACTTAGTAATTACGATTGAGTGCCAGGCTCAGTCCCTAAACATTCAGCGTTCGTTCAGCAACTATTCTTTACTATGCGGAAAACCCGGAGTTTTCCTTCTCGAGAACTGTCATCCCCGACCGAAGCAACCAGTGGCAAACAATCAGATTCTCTTGAACGCCCGCTGAATGTCCTGGAGTGAGTACCGCAACACCACCGGTCGGCCATGCGGGCAGGTCATAGGAAAATCGGTTTTCCCGAGCTCGGCCAACAACCATTCCATCTTATTCTGCTCGAGTGGCATGTTCACCTTGATGGCGGCGTGGCAGGCAATAGAAGCGGCGATGCGAGTGCGGACGGTTGCTAGGTTTATCCTCTCGTCCTCGAGTGAAAGCTGATCGAGCAACTCGTCGAGCAGGTGTTCGACTTCGGACGCCTCCAATCCGGCGGGCGTAACCTTCACCGCGACGGTTCGGGTTCCGAAAGGCTCCACTTCAAAGCCGTTCAATTCGAGCTCATTGGAAATTTCCGCAAGCACCGCCTGCTGTGCCGGCGTTAGTTCAATTAGCAACGGCATCAACAGGCGTTGGCTCTCAACTCTTTCGACAGCGCGCTGCTTCAGTAGCCTCTCGAACAGGACGCGCTCGTGCGCCACGTGTTGGTCTACGATCCACAGCCCGTCTTGGTTGACCGCCAGAATGAAAGAATTGCGGATTTGGCCCAGAGGCTTGAGCGATAGGAGAGATGCTAGCGAGCTCTCTTCCCGAACATCAGCGATCGGCGCAGCACATCCGTTATCGGGAACTGTTTCCGTTGGCCGGGCAACGGAAGTGGCGGCCGCGGCCTCCACGGCGATTCCGCTATCAAATGGCAACCGCTCATGGATCCTTGGAACCGGCTGTCGAGTCAGCGAAAATCCCGGGGCGGGCTCGTAGAGGGCGCGCCAAGCCGCCTGCGCATCCCCTTCCGCTGGACGGGACCCCGGGCTCAGGGCTGGCGTTGCCGAGGGATGCGCGTTGATCTCGCTGACGAACTGGGGTGCAGGTCGCGCCTTGTTCAACACCCGTCGTATGGACTCGCGCACAAAGTCATGAATTACACTTTGCTGTCGGAATCGAACTTCCGTCTTAGCGGGGTGAACGTTGACGTCCACCTCCGTCGCCGGCATCTCGAGAAAGAGCAACACCACGGGATAGAGAGTTGGTGGCAGGATATTTCGATAAGCCTCGGTGAGGGCATGGTGCATGAGGCGGTCGCGAATCAGCCGCCCGTTCACAAAAACGAAGATCGAGTTTCGATTCAGCTTCTGCAGCTCAGGCTTGGAAACAAAACCATGCACGCGCAGTTCACCCGGATCTTGCCGCCCCTCATCTTCATCCTTCGCTTCGCTGCGGCCAGACAATCGCTGAGGTAGTCCGCTCCGCTCGAGCGGCAGCATGGCCGCGACGGGCAAAAGCTGGTCCAGCGTTTTTTTGCCAAATAGCTGATAGAGTCGCTCACCGTGAGTAGCCACCGGGGGTGCCACCAGTAGCCCACTAGTCGACGAATGCAACTCGAAGTGCTTATTCGGGTGAGCCAAGGTGTAGTGGGTGACGAGGGAAACAATATGTGACAATTCGGTTGATTCCGACTTCAGAAACTTCTTACGCGCCGGTGTATTGAAGAAAAGATCGCGCACGGTGACGGAAGTTCCCGAGGGCAGACCCGCTTCCTCAATGCGAAAAATCTTTCCTCCATTGATCTCCACCACCGTGCCCGCCTCTTCTTCGGCGGCACGGGTCTCCAGCCGCAGACGCGAAACGGCAGCGATCGAGGGCAGAGCTTCGCCGCGAAAGCCCAGTGTCAAAACCTTTAGCAGGTCCTCGGCACTGTTAATTTTCGATGTAGCATGCCGTTCAAAAGCAAGCAATGCATCGTCGCGCACCATCCCACAGCCATTGTCGGAGAGCTGGATGAGTTTCTTTCCGCCTGCTTCGATCTGAATCTTGATTCGGGTAGAACAGGCGTCCAGGGCATTTTCCAGCAATTCCTTGACAACCGATGCCGGCCGTTCCACGGTTTCGCCGGCGGCAATCTTGTTGGCAACGACCTCGGAAAGAACGTGAATGCGGCCCATGTGAGTGGCTAGTGGTCAGTTTCGCAGATGAAGGGCCAAAAAACAAAGCAACTGGCGCCAACGATCAGAGCGGCTATCCGGGCAACTCCCTGGCTAGGTGGTTTTCACCGAAATCCCAAGCTCCTTCAACTGAGCCTGGCTGACCGGGGTGGGCGCATCTACCATAAGGTCGACCGCGCGAGCGGTTTTGGGGAATGGTATGACCTCGCGCAGGTTATCGGCTCCCGCCAGGATCATAACAATCCGGTCCAGCCCCAGCGCGATGCCTCCATGTGGCGGCGTGCCGTATTCGAGCGCTTCCAGAAAGAATCCGAACCGCGCGCGCGCCTCCCGATCGCTCATACCCAAAGCCTGGAAAATTTTCCGCTGGATATCCTGGCGATGAATACGGATCGAGCCCGAACCCAGCTCGGTGCCATTCAGCACCACGTCATAGGCTAACGCGCGCACCGAGGCGGGATCGGACTCCAGCTTATCCATGTCACGCTCGTGGGGCGAGGTGAACGGGTGATGGGCGGCTGCCCAGCGCCGGCCCTCCTCGTCGTATTCGAACATGGGGAAATCCGTCACCCAAACAAATCGGAACTCGCCTCGCTTGAACAGGCCATGGCGTTGGGCATATTTATGGGCCAGCGCTACCCGCAGCAGACCGGCCGCGGTATAGACCGCATGGTCGTGCTGCTTGACCTCAGGCTTCACCCCCCCCTCCGACTTGTGCTCGCCTGGCTTGCTATCACCGGCCACGATGACGATCAGGTCATCTGTCTGCGCGTTGATTCTTGCGCGAACCTGGGCGGCGGTTTGAGGAAACGATTTCTCCAAGCGCTTGAAGTCTTCGAACAGCTTGGCGCTGCCGCGGCCATTGAACAACGGCTTTATCTCGTCCCGTTCCTTGCGGGATAGCTCCCCGACCTTCGGGATGCGAATCGCAACCACCGGAAGCTCGGAGCTGACGCTCAGGGTTCGGAGATTGTCCTGGCCAAAGGCTTCGCGGACATCGGTCATCGCCGGCAGACGCATATCGGGTTTGTCGCTGCCATAAAGGCGAAGGGCCTCGTCGTAGCTCATGCGCGGGAACGGCAGGGCAATCTCGAAGCCGCCAGCCTTGAAGGCGGCTGTCAGAAAACCCTCGACTACTTCATAAACCCGCTCCGGTTGCGGATACGACATCTCCAAATCGATCTGGGTGAACTCCGGTTGACGGTCTGCGCGCAAATCCTCATCACGAAAGCAGCGCACGATTTGGAAGTACTTGTCGAAACCCGAGATCATGAGAATCTGCTTGAACAGCTGCGGCGACTGCGGCAGGGCATAAAAGCAACCAGGCTGGACACGGCTCGGTACCAGGTAGTCGCGTGCGCCCTCAGGGGTGGAGCGAGTCATGAACGGCGTTTCGATCTCGAAAAACCCCTGGCCGGAAAGATAGTTGCGGATGGCCATGGCGACTTTATGCCGTAATTCAATGTTGAACTGCATGGCATCGCGGCGCAGGTCGATGTAGCGATGCTTCAGGCGCAGCTCTTCATTCGGCAGAACAGTGTCACCCGGCAAAAAAGGCGGCTGCTTGGATTGGTTTAGAATGCGCAACTCATCGGCCACTAGCTCTACTTCACCGGTGGGAATATTCTTGTTTACGGTGTTGGCATCGCGGCGTTTCACTATGCCGATGGCAGCAATCACATACTCGTTGCGCAGTTCTCCAGCTTTGGCGTGTAAGGCCGCGTTCATCTCCTTGGCAAAGACGACCTGCGTGACCCCGGTTCGATCGCGCACATCGATGAAAATCAGGTTGCCAAGATCGCGCCGGCGGTTGACCCAGCCCAGGAGCACAGCTTTTTTGCCGGCATCGCCGGGGCGCAGCGCCCCACAGGTATGGGTACGTCGCAAGTCGCCTAAAAAGTCGAGCAAAGGAGTCTCTTTTCTTGAGGTAGTGAACCCAGAATTATAAATGGGTACGGTTTTGGCGGTTCGCGGTTAGCACTCGACAACTGCCCAGTCGTACCATAACTAGGAGAAAAGCCAAAGAGCGACAACCCAGGCCTAATCGAGATCGTGAGCGCTCCACAGGTTGACCGTGGCCTGCTGAAATTTCAATTTCCACTGGCCGGCTTGCCGGACCCAGGTATAGCTCAGATGCTGGTAGCGGTCGATCGGGGCGCCATGGAACACTGCCTTATAGGTCACCACCGCGCAATCCTGGTCGAGCTCGACAACATTGAAATCGTACAAAATCGGCTTCGGTCCCCTTTTTTCCGGCTTCACCCCGCGCACCAATTCCGATTTTCCCGAGCTGTCGCCATTGGTCTCGATCAGCATAAAGTCATCCGCCACGGTGTTTCTCACGTAGTCCAGATCCCCCCGATCGATGGCATCCAGAAATGCTTGCTGAGTATTCATCAGCTCCCGCCGGAACGAGGCAGCTGACTGCGGCGGGACCCTGACCGGTTCTGCTGCCGAACCCGCAAATGCCGAAACACTGATAGCCAGACATAACACAAGGAAAACGGTCCAGCAGAGCCTCATGGCACCTCCTCAATCGCCAGATTGTACCTTCTCGGCCAGCTCCTGTCGTGGCACTGACACCTGTTCGCCGCTCCCGAGATTCTTAAGGCTAAAGGCATCGGCCTTGATCTCGTTCTCGCCCACAATCAGAATGAATCTCGCACCTGTCTTGGTCGCGCTCTCAAACGATTTCTTCAGCCGAAATGTCTCGTCTCCCACTTCCACGATGACATCCTGACGCCGCAGGTCGCGCGCCAGCCGGGCAGCTTCCCGGTTCATCCCTTCGCCGAGCGGCGCGACGTACACGTCGGGCGGGCGTATGACTTGCTGGGCCGATCGGTTCAGAGACATCACCAATCGGTCTTCACCAATAGCAAACCCGATCCCGGGCGCCGCCGGACCCCCGAGAGCTTCCGATAAACCGTCGTACCGGCCGCCGCCCAGAATCGCGTTCTGTGCGCCCAGCGCCCCATGGGTGAATTCAAACGCGGTACGCGTGTAATAATCCAGTCCGCGCACCAGGCGGTCATTGATGGTGAAGGGCACCGCCACGGCGCGGAGTATCTCCTCGACCTGCTGAAAGTGCGCCCTGCAGCCTTGGTCGAGGAAAGCGCCGATGCGCGGCAGTTGGGCGATGATCGGTTGGTCTTCGGGAACTTTGCAGTCGAAGACGCGCAACGGATTCGTGACCGCACGCCGCCGGCAGTCGGCGCACATTTTGGAGATCACCGGCTCGAGTGCTTTGCGCAGGGCTTCGTTGAACAGTGGACGATCCTTGGCGCATCCGACCGAGTTCAGTTCGAGAGTCCAGCCGGCGATGCCGACGCGATCGAGGAAGGTGGCGAGCAGCTCAATAACCTCTGCATCCCGTGCCGGAGATTCGCTTCCGGCGGGGGATGGCCCGATCACTTCCGCGCCGATCTGGTAGAACTGACGGTAACGACCCCGTTGCGGCCGCTCCCGTCGGAACTGAGGCCCAATGTAGAAAAGCTTGTTAAGACCACGGTCCCAAAGCTGGTGCTCGATATAGGCGCGCACCACCCCCGCGGTATTTTCGGGGCGAAGGGTGAGCGACTGCCCCTTTTCCGATTGTCCCCGCCCCCGGTCCTCCCAGGTGAACATTTGCTTGGAGACGATGTCGGTCTCTTCGCCCACCGAACGCGAAAACAATTGCGTCTCCTCGATAATGGGTGTACGAATCTCGTGGAAATTGTAGACACGAAAGATATCTCGCACCGTCGCCTCTACAAAATTCCAAAGCGCCGTATCCGGCGGCACGAGGTCGCGAGTTCCACGCACAGCCTTGATCATGAGTCGTCATTCCTCGAGTCAGCGTCAGCCCATGGTTTCGTGACAATCAGCTTGTCACTCCGAGCGAACACTGACCCCTGGCTCCGGGCGCGAGCAGCACGATTTTCGTGGACTGATAGCCCCCAGCTGGCGAACGCTACTTCTCTCTCAGATACTCCCGTTTGTACCCGATGTAGTTTTCGGCATACATCAGAATCATTTCCTGATCTTTTGCTTCGAGGTGGCGGCGGAACTTTCCCGGCGACCCCATCCAAAGCGAATTTGGTTCGACCACCGTACCTTCCGGAATCAGAGTTCCGGCAGCGATGATCGAGCCCGCCCCAATGCGCGCTCCGTTTAGAACGATCGACCCCATACCGATGAGGCATCGGTTTTCGATGGTGCAACCGTGTAAGGTTACCGAGTGTCCCACGGTGACATAGTCGCCGACCAACACTCCAAACTTCTCTTTCATACCGTGCAGCACGCTCGAGTCCTGAATATTGGAATAATGTCCAATCCGGATAGCATGCACGTCCCCCCGCAGTACGGCATTCATCCAAACGCTGGCATGCTCACCCAGTTCCACATCGCCTATGATCTGGGCGGATTGATCCACATAGCAGGTTTCTGGAACGATGGGGGTAACGCCCCTAAACGATCGAATCATAATTTCATTCTTGGATCTCGCAACTCAAGGCGGTCGCCATAAGTAGCTAGAGATAATGAACATAACACGCCGCAAGTGTCGCTCCCAAGTAGCAGGCGGATACCTGCCGGGCTAAGAAATCTTCAGCGCCAAAAGTAACCCTGAAGCCGGCCGGTGAGAACCGGGATGCGGCCAACGATCGCGGCAGCGTGCCCGATGCGCTGGCCGCTTGAATGCCTGTTAACGGTTCGATGTCCGGAGACGAGCCGAACTTGAAATCGCCACAGATCGGCAAAAAGAACTTTCGCTATAGTGCCCAGCCATGACTATCGCCAACCTTCTCTAAGTTTCAAACCCGGTTCGGCCAGAGGGACGGAATCGCGCCTTCTTAGCTGGCAATCATCCTTAATGTTTTTTTGCCCATCCCTATGTCTGGATATTTAGCTTCAATGCCTTCCATCGTGACCTCCAGTCGATCGACGTCAGCAGCGAGAGGCTTGTAACCAGGCCGGCCAGTTCGTAAGACTGAGTAAAGGTTGTAGGCATCAATAACTTCCCCGTGTGCCGTCCGAAGTTGACTAACTTTTCTTCGAAGGTTTTGAAGAAAAATGTATTTCTCTGCGCCGTCGCC
>JBPYDQ010000241.1:0-6975 GCA_051986135.1 Terriglobales bacterium
TATCCGTCCAGTATCAAGGTGCCGCTGTAGAAATTTTACGGCGTTTGGCCTTCTTATCGCAACAATTTGCACGAAAATCGCTATCTTGCACTGATCTCCCTAAAAGATGGCGCACAATTCCCGCGCACAATACAAGGGCTGTGTCATCTTCCGTTTCTTGCGGCTGTATTGTTCGCCATAAATCGGGGGGTCTATCCGAGGGGATGGAATCTGTTCCAACGCGCCACAAGTTGAGGCCGAGCAACTAATTGGGCCTTTGGGGTAAAGAGTCGATGATGGCGCAACCCTACCCGTAAAATTTCGCAGGCGCGCCGCCGGAACCCCGACTACGCTGAATCAATTGCCGGATGCGCGTGTGCGGGATCCCCGTCTCGCAGTAAGGCGTGCTGCATGTTGTCCAGAACAAACGGTCCGAATTCGTAGAAACTATGCGTTTTCTGTAACATGCGCGTTTCCTAGAATTTTTAGAGATCTTTTAGGCTGTTCTCAGGATTTTATACCTCTGCTATTCCATGATGCGCCTCGTCGGGCAGAGTATCAGCCGCGACGAGTCCGTGTAGTGGAGGTCTTTCGCACAACCACGAAGCCAGAGAGGGGGCTGAATGCAACGCAAAGACAGACCACTCATACGCTACCCGAGTGAGTTGAAATCTTCGACAAAATCTCAATCTAGTACAAGAAAAGGAGCAAGTGAGTACCCATGAAGAAGAACATGAACAAGAATATGATCCGGAGCTTACTCTCAGCAATCACAGCCATGGCGGTAGCCGTGGGCTTCGCCAGCATTGTCCCACACTCCATTTTCGCCGCCGCCGCCAGCGTCGGCACCATCAATCGCGGTATCCTCGTCACTCAACTCCTGGGGAACTTTGACGCTGCGGGGCCCACTTCTAGTGGGTATTTCAACATGATTACCAATTACGTCCCGCCGGTGAATGCAACAGCCTTCACTTTCAATCGCTGTTCTTTGTCGACCAAGGGAGCTGGTCAGACGCTAACTTTTCGGTCGGCAATTCGTACCCCCACAGGGGCTGGGGGAACGGAGCGGATCGGTAACGCGTTCTTCCTATTTCCCTCAAGCGCGAATACCGAGACCATATTCGGCGAGAACAACGACGTCTTTACTCTCACCGCCGGGCAAAGCTACGACTTCGGCATGCACCTGGATGCAACTGCGGGCGGTCAGTTGGTCTGTTCGACCGTGGTTCAGATCTTTTCGCGGTAGAAAGGCGGGGTGACCCCACCCTAGCCGCATCCTTCGGGCTAGGGTGGGATTTTAGCGATTTCATCCTGAGGCGCACGAAGTACGCTGAGGGACCTTACGAAACCACAACCCCGCACTGCTCGGCTGAGGCGAGTTCAAGCATTTGTTCGTTGCGACAGTCCCCGGTGCACAGTCGCCGTCGGATTTTTCGCTACGGTCGCCGAGGCCAAGGCCCCAGCGGATGCGAATCTTGCTGATTACCTGACTCGGCTCGAGCTGAACCCAGCATATCGTGTCGAGGAGATTGGAACGGTCACTGTTGACACCGGCACCATTGTGATTCTTGACCGTTGCTGCATTGGAAGGATTGCGGCGACGCAAGACCATGATGACCTAGTGCGATCTCCGCTATATCCCGGCGACATCCTCAAACCCGGAAATCGTCTCGACGACAAATTGACTTCCCAGATTTCTCGTTTCAGAACCTGCAAAAGAGACTGAGACGAGTTGGCTTCCAATCTCGCGTAGCCCGAGCACGCCTCAAAGTCTTTTCGACACAGCTCTTACAGAATGCCTTCCAGCCTCGTCGCTTAAGCTCTTCTTTCGAAGGTTTCTGGTTTATTTTACATACGACGTCGTAACCGTTAGGGGTGGATGATTATGCTCACGCCTTTCGGAGCGGAGAGCGAATCGCTGCCGCATACGTGGAATTCACGGTCAATCAACTGATCAACTGGCGCATGTGTAAGAAGAAGCAGATGCGTTGGAGCAAGGCGGGGGCACACAACCTGCTGCAAGTGAAGACGGCAGACCATCAATGGCCAATTAGAACAGTTTGTTGCAACTCACGTTTTCGCGAGGGCTGCCTGACAGTAACGTGCACCAACTTTTTGCCGTCTCTGTTTAAGTGCAGTGCCAGCAAGCTAATGATAGCGAATGGACGCTTCCCAGTGCTTGAGATACACTTCAAAAGAACATGCCCCTAAATGCCTCGTGGCGCGCCCGCGCTGCGTTCAGGATCTTGGCAAATTCGTCCTCCTTACGCACTGCGTCAAGCAAGGGATCGGTTGCAAGGTAGGGATATGGGAAGAAACCGCCTTCCACACTGCGCTTGAGCACCTGCAACGCCGAAGTCTTTTCTCCAAGTAGGGCGTACGCTTGAGCAATCTTGTACTCGGCTTCGGGATCACCGACTCCTTGCTCGATGATGCGCTTCTCCGTCTCCCGCAATCGTTCGATCCCTCTTGCAGGCTGTCCGTGAATTCGGTCGCTGATCGCCTTTCCAATCTGCACCTGCAACAAAGAAGGATCCAGCTCGAAAGCGTGGTCAAAATTCTTGGCCGACGCCAGTCGATTGTGCCGGTAATACTCGCCGAATCCGCGATAAAAAAAGATGAAAGCTACATCATTAGTGGGTAGGCTCGCAAGAAACCTGCCATATTGTCCCAAGTAAAGATAGGCGTTGAGGGCTGAGCTATTGAGTTTTACGCCAGGGTCAAGCGCACGGGCGCGTCCACACTCCGCAGCCGACTCTTCGAGCATGCCGGCGAATCTGTAGGCGTAACCCAGTTCCCAGTGGACCTCCGCCTCGTTTGGATTCGTTTTCAGAGCGTTCCTGAGCAAGGGGACAGACTGTTCGACCTTGCCGGTGTCGGTCAACCAGTTCGCCATGTAGATGCGAGCTTCAATTCGCACTGGCTGAAGATAAAGAGCCTTTTCAAATGCAGCCTGGGCCCTACGGTAGTAGTCGCGGCCGCCAAATTGAAATGATGCACTGGCATTGTAGGCCCTGCCGAGCTGGGCCCAGCTCAGCGCGTAGTTCGGGTCAATCTGCGTGCACTTCTCAAGCATCTCAATAGCCGTTTTGAAATCGCCACGCGAATATAGGTCCACTCCGTGCAAATAGTACTCATAGGCGAGCGGGTTGACAGGTATGTCTGGCTTGATCCTCTCTGCCTCCGATGGCGATAAATTTAGTTCGAGGTCTTTGATAATCTGCTGTGATACGTTGTCCTGAACCTTTAATAGGTCCTCGTATTTCAGATCGATTGTGCCTCGACTGATAATCTTGTTGGCCTTGCTGTCGATCAATTGGTAGGTGATGCGCAGTCTGTCACGATCGTGGATAAAGCTTCCCGTGAGCAGTGTGTCGACCTTCAGCTCCGCAGCGACTTTCTGAATATTAATGAGCTGATTTCGGTATGGTTGGACGGCTGCGGAAGGTCTCACGGACAACGAGCTCACATAGTCGAGCTTGGTAATGACGGCGTCGGCAAGTGAAAACCCAAGGAAATCGTCGGCCGGATCTTGCTTCAAGTTCTGCAGGGGAAGAATAGCTATAGCGAAACTCCTGGGCTTGGCTTGCAGCTGCGCCGTCTGGGACCACCGCTGGTACAAAGATCGCCCTATTGCCAGGACCAGGAAAAACAACAGCGCAGCTAACACCGCCATAACAATGGCGCGCTGTTCAGTTCTCCGGTGTTCCTGCTGTGGAGCAATGAGCAAGCGACGGGTGGGGACGTCCATGTTTTCCACGCCCTCTAGGCGGCTAGGAGTTTCGCTACGCCGTTCAGCGTCTCCGGTGTCAGATTCCAACGCGGGATCCAATAGATCCGAGCCGGGCGTCTCTTCTGGCCAGTTCCGGACCTCGGCAACAAAACGATAGCCCCGACTGGGAACGGTTACGATGTAGTGCGGTGCGCTCGCTGAGTCGCTCAGAGCCCGGCGGATCATCGAAACCTGCTGGGTGAGGTTTGATTCCTCTACGAAGCTGTCAGGCCAAAGCGCCTTCATCAACTCTTCTTTTGAGAGCATTCGCCCGCGGTTCTGAACCAATAACAGCAACGTGTCGTAGGTTTTTGGTCCGAGCGCTATCGGTTTTCCCTTTGTCAGCAAGGCATGCTGAAGGGTGTCCAAGACAAATGGCCCGAACTGGTAGGACATGGGACAGCTATGTCCCGGGAAAACCTTCTGGAACTGATTTGCCGTACTCATGAGTCCGTCCTTGGTGGCTCTACCCCGACGTGCGGCAGTTGCCTGCGGATCGGTCACGCAAACTTTCTGCGTAGAAGGTCTCGCCAACGCCCAAAGCAAACTCGGGCAGCTTAGCGGGACCGTGAGGGATCATCTGGTATCCTCCCTTGCTCGCGGTATACTCCCGGTGCAATGCCCTGCGCCTCGTCCGCAACACACCAGCGGTAGCGGGCAAATGGGCACACGCGAGTACCAGTCGTATAGTGCAATTGGCAGGAACTTCGTTTCACGACGTCAAAGCATTAGAGAAACGATCGCCGCCCGGTTGTTCTTGGAGAGCCGGGACCAAACCCGGAAATTCTTTACGGATTCATGCGTTTTTGTCACACTTCTCTCTGGTAAAGACCTTAGCGGCCAGCGAGTTCAAGAGTGGTCAGGCTTGCTCTCCAGTCGCCTTTATCTGTACCGCCTCTCGGCGTTCCGATCGGCTTTTCCTCTCTAATTGATAGAGCCCTAGATAAGATGGGCGCTTGGATCGATCAAATTCCGGGCGACGTTTCCGCAGGCGAACGCCTGGGTTGGGAGCTTCCAGATCATCAGCCAGTTCCTTCAACCGCAGCTGTCGTTCTCACGAAGCTGGATTAGGAACGGTAATCTTGGTGCGTGCGTGTGTGCTGTCAGCTCCCAAGATAAATGCGACTGGCACCGATTTCTGCAAAATTAAGTGCGACCGAGGATTCCACGGTAATTGCGATTGGGCCGACCGACTTCCGAAAATGCGGCAACGGGTTGCGCCACCACCTGTCCGCAACGCTGTGTTGCCAGGCCTTTTCATAGTTGATGGCAAGTTTTTCGGCATCTCTTCGAGCAGCACAAGACTGTGTGGGACTTACGTACTTTTGTTGGAGGTTAACCGCGCCTTGTGCGACGGTGCGGCTGGTGTTTTAGCAGCAAGGGGTACCTTTCCAAACCCGGCCGAAATCGTGCCACTTTCCGCCGACTCTAACATTATTAAGGCAACTCGGCACCAAGGACCTAGGAGGAGAGCTCTTCACGACCGCGCATTTCCGCTTTATCTCCCGCAAGATAAGGAGCTTCGCGTTTTTTGATTTCTTTTAGAAATCTTTTAGCACCTTCTCAGGACGGCTCCTCCCGGTTGGACTGACCATAAACCTCGTCGCGCCCAAACCCAAGACCGGGAAAGCGACTGGAGCTTGGTTCACATGAACAGAAGCTAAAACATTCTGCGCAAAACACATTCAAGAGGAGATGTTATGAAGCTATGTATTCGATCGATTGCAACCATCTGTGTGGTACTTATAACAGCGCGGTCTAGCTCAAGGAGAATCGGTGAGGAAACGGCAGGTATTGAATGTTTTGTGATTGATCTGCCTTAGCCTGGCGGTGAAGTAGGAAGGTGTTGCACCAATGCGCTTGCCTTAATGATCAATTGTTAGCGCCGGTTCTGAGATAAAGACAGTAATCAAAAGGAGAGAATTAATTATGAGATTGTTAGTTTCGAGAAGTTTGAGATTCCTCACCTGGATCTTGCTACCCGGCTTGACGCCGAGTATCGCCATGGTTGATTCAGCAGCGCCAGCCATGCCCGGCCTTCGCCCGCAGCGTGCGGCGCACAGGACGCGGCGTTGGTCCTCGGGCCGAACACGGGGACATGAGGCAAAAGAACACCGAGCCGTGATGGTTTTACGGTGCGGTTTGCGCCTACCTGAAATGAAGAAACACGGAGGTGATTTATGAAGCGATTGCACATGGCAAGCAGCTTTCCCGCTTTAATGTTGTGTGTTGTTCTCGTGGGAGCCCAGGACACGCGCCACTCAGGCAATGTCCGTCCATTTGGGCGAGCTGGGGATTCGCAGGAATCAGCCGAGGTGTCTGACCCCCAAACGAGCAGATCCGTCAGCCTTACTTTTGGAACCATTGATTTCCCCGAGGTGGTCGATAGTCAGGCTGTGGGGATTAGTAAACAGGGAGTTGTTGCAGGCGGTTACGGTCCGGATTTGGTTCCACTCAACGCTGCCAACCACGGGTTCGTGTTGCAGGGGACTTCCTTCCGCAAGATTGATTATCCAGGCGCCACTCACACGGTCGCTACAGACGTGAACGAAACTGGCCACATCATCGGTACCTTTAATTCGTCGAGCGGGCTCAGCGGCCTGCACGGATTTGAGTTGGTGGGCAAGACATTTACACAAATTGACTTTCCTGGAGCCATTGCTACGGAGGCGGTAGGGATCAACAAATCGGGAGAAATCGTCGGTTTCTATGATGACGCGAGTGAGGTGGCTCACGGGTTTTCGCTGGTTGGGGCCACTTTCACATCGATCGACGTACCAGGTGCCGCACAAACGTTTGCAGAGGCGATCGACACGGCAGGCGACATCGTTGGCGTATATACGGACGGCGGCGGCCACGACCACGGCTTCCTGCTGCAGAGGGGGAAGTTCACCACGATTGACTTTTCCGGCGCCACGGATACCTGGCTCTTAGGAATCAACGACAAAGGCCAAATGGTTGGTTCCTACGGAACCGCGGTAGTCGTGGGTTTTCAGGTCAACCACGGGTTCCTCCTGAGCGGCGGAGCCTTCACGACCATCGACGTGCCTTTTGCCAGCGCCGCGGCGACGTTGCTCTATAAGATTAACAATTCTGGCCAAGCGGTCGGGTTTTATCTGGACACGAATTCAACGTACTTCGGATTCAGCGCCGGGATCGGCCCGTAATTTCGAGTAGCAGTCAGATAGGGGTAACGGGAGGGAAGCTGCGTTATCATGCTGTCG